>CABSIA010000052.1 GCA_902477645.1 uncultured Prevotella sp.
CCTACAGCCTTCTAACATGAGATATTGCCTTTCCCATTCACAGATTTATCAGATTATAAGATTGTAAGAATTTAATTCCGTCAACGGATACATTTTGGCAATTCCGCCCCATAAAAATATCATACGCAGTAGCGCCTACAACAAGCGTGTCCGCAGTGGCGCTAAAATAGGTCTGACAAGTCGGCAGTGAAGAAATCCTCAAGCGGAATGCCGTCAGTGCCTATCACCACAGCACGTTTGGGATGATAGTGGCGGGCGAAAACGGACAGACCGCTGCTCATTCCGCGTTTACCACTTTTCACTTCCAATGCCAACGACTCCCCCTGTGACACAAGGATATAGTCTACCTCATCGTTCCTCTCACGCCAATAATATAACTGGCAGTCATTGTCCTCAGCAAAATCAAGCAGACAGGTTCCAACAGCAGACTCCACCCATCTTCCCCATAACATAGGATCGATAAAGTCATGCTCAAACCCTTTTCCGCGAAAAGCCGTCAGAAGAGCGTTATTATATACGGAGAATTTCGGTATTGATTGTCGTTTTCTTGATTCATCCATGGCATATTTCTGAAGCCCACACAGCAGGTTAGCCTCTCTCAAGATATCCAAATATGACGACAGCGTGGTGACATTGCCTGCATCCTGCAGTTGGCCTAACATTTTTGTGAGCGACAGCATCTCTCCGGAATATGAACAGCCTAATTCAAACAACTGCTTCAGCAATGCCGGTTTATAAACGGTTGATGTCATCAGCACGTCTTTTTCTATTGCCGATGCAACGAGCGAGTCCTTAATATACTTGCGCCACCGCTTGAAGTCATGCATGAAATCCACTGCTCCAGGATAGCCACCGTAATAAATCCATTGAGGCAGGTCAATGCCGAAAGCGTCCCTCATCTCCGTATAGCTCCAATGTCCCATTCTTATAAGCTCGTATCTTCCAGACAGTGATTCTGTCAGTCCTTTCCTCATCAACAGACGTGACGATCCCAACAGCACAACCTTAATGTTTACACCGTTATTTGTGTCAGCATCCCACTCCTTTTTCACAAACTCACTCCACCTCTCTATTTTCTGTATTTCATCAATGGACAGTATTACTTCATGAAGTTTTGACAATGACATCCTGCTACGTACAGAGTCCCATGTGCGGCTTATCCAATTGCTGTCGCCCGCATCCACGGCATCGGCACTGAAAAAGAAGAATGGTGTAGAGACATTTTCTTTCACCTGTCTAACAAGTGTTGTCTTGCCAACCTGACGAGGACCGGCCAAGACCTGAATAAACTTCCTTGGCTCATTCAATCTGCCGACAATCAAGTCGTAATACTTTCTACAATAGCTCTTCATATTTTTATTTAAATTCTTTGTGCAAATTACTCAAAAGCATCTTGCAAATTACTCAAAAGTACATTACGGATTACTCAAAAGCACCTTGCAGATTACTCAATTCACGTCTGCGAAATTAAGATAAAAATGTGAAATATTAAAGTGTTAGTGAAAAAAACATATAATTTTCAAATCTTTTAACGGCGCAGTAGTATGAACAATGCCGGGTAAAAACCACAGAGACACTGAGTGCACAGAGTCTTCTTGACGTGAAAATTAAATCCGCCAACGGATACATTCTGGCAATTCCGTAAAACTGTCGATGATGAAATCGGGAGATACAGAAAGAAGCTGACTGCGAGACTGGTTGCCATAAGTTACGGCACAGGTCGGACATCCGGCATTACGCCCCATTAAAATGTCATACGTAGCATCGCCTACAACAAGCGTGTCCGCTGTAAGCCATCCCGTCTTACGGCAAATTGCAAAAACAGGCTCCGGGGCAGGTTTCGCCTCTGCGACATCGTCTCCGCCAACAAGCATAAAAAACAAATCCGCCAGTTCGAGATTATCAACAAACTCCTGCAATGACGCACGATTGCGGCTGCTGGCAACAGCCATAGAATATCCGAGAGAATTGAGAGTGCGGAGCGTATCTATAACTCCCGGAAAAGGCTTTGCAAGGCCAGGCTTGTTCTCTTGTGTAAAAATGCGGCGGTAAGTGGCGGCATACTCTGTCGAGATATCCGGAACTCCGGGAAACAGCATCTCGGGAATGTCCTCAAGCCGCTTCCCTATAGTTTCACGGCATTGCTCAACAGTGCGTTCCGGCAACCCCATCTCCTTGATTGTCGCTGCCATTGTTGCAAGAATAACGGGTGCCGTATCCATAAGCGTACCGTCGAAATCGAATATAATGTGCTTTATTTGCATATACATAGTTTTTACAGGGGTGCAAAGACAGTGTAAAACGAGGACGTAACCTTTGATTGCGGCCGCTACACGTAACGGCCCTACTTCTAACTAAAAAACTTTCCATTCGGAATGGAAAGTTTTATGATTTATGAGCGGAAATATTGTATTTCGTCTATGCTTATTTTTTGCCGCTACGGTATTTCACAGGCTCAACATTGTCGTTCTTAAGCACGTCTGCAAACTGCTGAGATGTAATGGTTACGGGACCCTTCATAAATTCCGGAACATTGTAGCTCTTAAGGAACTGGCGGTGATAGTCGGGGTCTGCCTGCGGCAGCTCAAAGGCTTTCGACGCATTGCCGTTGGCATCGACATGGGCAAAGAAGAGGCGTGTGTATACGCCATCCGTGCGGCGCGACGAGAAGATTATCCACTTGCCGTTGCTCGACCAGTTGTGGAAGCTCTCAGCCCTTGGAGAGTTAGCCTTCTGAAGATTCCACACCTTTGAGTCAGCAAGCCGCAACATGTAGAGGTCGGCGTCACGGTGCCAGATATGGAAACATCCCCATTCTCCCATGGAGAACAGCAGATACTTGCCATCGGGCGAAATGCGTGGCAGAGTTGCGCTCTTGCCGAGCGACGCCGCGTCGAATACAAGCTCACGAGGACCGAACTGCAACGTTTCCGGGTTGAACGGCTTACGGTAAATGGAGTATTTTATCTCCTTACACCGCATAATGCTTTCTGCTCCCTGCGACATGGTATCGCGGTATTCGAAGTGTGCGCTGACGTAGTAAAGCCATTTGCCGTCGGGAGCCCATGCGGGATAGCATTCAAACTCTGTAGAGTCGTTCTCGATGTTTGTAACCTCATTCTTGTCGATATCGTAGACTATGAGGTCACTTTGCGTGTCGAGCACCTCGATTTTGTTTATATCACGAGTGTGGAAACTCTGCATTGTGTTATTGGTGCTGTAGGCAATGAGCTTCAGCCAAGGGTGCCAGGCGGGATATACACCTGCGGAAAGGATGGAGTCATTTTTCATGTTCACCTTTTTCACCTTGCCGTCGTATGCCACGACTGTGCCCCCATGGTTCTGACGCGCATGGAACTGCATGCGCTGCGGATTGTAAGCCTGATAGTTGTGGCAATTTATACATTGCCCCTCAGTCTCAACCGAGAGTGGCATATTTGAATAGATGACGCTCTCGTCGTAGGTCTCAATGTTACGCTGATTTATGGTCAGATCCTCGTATGTCACGTACGACGGAGCTATAAGCCTATAACTTATGTACGGGTCGATAGAGTCTGGCGACACGTGGATATTGAAAGGCTTGAAACGAGTCCATTTTCCTTCCTGCTCTGCAAACACCTCCACCTTTATGTCTTTTCCTACAGCCTTGGCCGCCAATTGTCTCCACTCGTCGATATCCGGCATAGCCTTTATGCCGCCACACACTATCTCGTCCGAGCCAAACGAATATCGGGTAACGGCGCCGTCAGCCTTCTGCCGAAGCTCAAGTGACAACGGAGCAATGTTGACAGGCACTGTCACATCAACATAGTCGGGATATATATTTGGCAACTTATTGCTGTCGGCATATTGCGACGGCACCTCCACATTGTTGCATGCGGAGAGCATTGTCACCGATACAAGCACACCAGACAGAATGCGGTGCGCCTTATGGATTGTCGTTGAGAAATTCATATCAAAAATCAATAGCTTTTCTGGTTTCTTATCAGGAAATATTCGTAGTAGAATGTTCCGCCATATA
Organism: uncultured Prevotella sp.; assembly: GCA_902477645.1. Classification (GTDB taxonomy): domain Bacteria; phylum Bacteroidota; class Bacteroidia; order Bacteroidales; family Bacteroidaceae; genus Prevotella. The sequence continues at coordinate 4,022 of CABSIA010000052.1, forward strand.
GCGGGTACATGATGGGCTTGAGCTGCTCCTCCGTAAGTCCGGCATTCTGCTGAGCCATAGCCATGAAGCCCTCGTAGTTGGCCTTCACCTCCTCGTCAAAAGGCATAGCCGATATGTCTACCTGGTTTTCAAGATGTCCATAGAGATATGCCGCCTCCTGATAATGAACAGGCATTGGCTCTCCCTGATGTATCTGTGCATAATGGAAAAAGCGCGGCCAGAACATCTGAATGTCTTTCTGCTGCAGTGCGGCAAGCAGAGTCTGCTCCTGATACAGTGGGTCGCTGCTGTCCTCGTTGGCAAACTCGTTGAGAAGATATATTTCCACGAGAGTGTTGTCTGAGGTCAGAACATCAGAGCCTGTCATATAGTGCCTTATCACTTTAAACTCTGGATCGGTGCCGGCAAGCTTCGGGTTTTTGATATACCGCTCATACTTTTCGGCGTATGGCGCATAATATTTTGTGGTCTTTAGAATGTCGGCATATTTCTGGGCCGCCTCCATCTCGCCATTTAGAATAGAGCATTTCAACAGATATTTCAAGAAATCGACACGCCATCCGTATTCCACTCCGTCCTCAAGACACCACCGGTAGCAAAAGTTTATCTTGCCATAGTTGTAATATATCTGTTTACCTCCGGTCTGTGTGAGCCGCACATCGAACGGGGCCTGACATTTTGCGTCTCCGTTCTTGAATTTAAACATCTCGTTGCCTGCCCGTCCAAGACGTGTCAGCGCAAGGTTCTTCATCATCCACATCATCCGGGTAGGCTCCTCCTCTGGCTCCATGTCGCGGTATATATTGAGAACTCCCTCCCAGTCGCAATTGTCGATGCATTGATACATCGCTATCTCGCGGTGGAAATTCTTGTCCTTATACCAGAAATGCCACATGGCGAGGCAAACGAGGCAAACATAGACAAACAAGCCTGCTGTTCCTAAAATCGGATATTTGGGCTTACGTGGTACGTTATAATCCGACGGTTTAGAACCCCCAAGGGCAAGGACAATCATGAGAAGCGTCATGAGAATCCAAGGGGCATAATAGGCAGTATGGCTTACATCGGTGTAGAACAGCGGCATACCCGTAAACCAGATGTTGCCGAGACTTGTCTGTACAAACAGGGTGCGGTAGTAAATCAGCGGCACGGCAACAAGCGACAGCAACGCCACGACTGCATCGGCAGTTTTTGCCATTTCCGACTTGTTTACCACAAGCGACATTGCGGCAACGGTGACAGCAGCTATAAGCGAATATACACCGACAAGCGGATAAAGGACCGCCGTGGAAACAGGAATCCACAATGTGCGGAGATACCACCGTGAAGGCAACGAGCGGTAAGCCCAAACTGCCGACAGCGCCACACAGAAACCTATTACCGTGGCAAAGAAATGACCACGGAACTTAAGATAGTAAATCCAATATCCAAGGTCGACATTCGTTATGACAACAAGAGCCAACGGTATGAGCAGCAAGGCATTGTGACGGTCGGCTATGCGGAATGCGCGCTTAAAAAGCCACATCATCAACGCCAGCCACAGGCACAGCAGCATAACTCCGATGGCGGGGTGGGAGAAGAATTGGGTAAAATAAGTTCCCAACCACGTCAGAAAACCTCCCGACACCACCATCTGCTGCTTGAAAAACAATGGTGTGTAGAGGAACAGATTTAGTTCCTGCACCTTGAAAAGATAGTCTGCCTCGTAGACTACGAGCAATACGCCTACCGCCAACAAAGCCAGCACAGGAAGCAGCCATGCTCTCAATGCGGATTTTATCAACGTCGGATTTTTCTCTACATCCTGTTTTGAGTTCGCCATATTGATTTGTTTTTGTTTTTTGTAGAGCCGTTACCTGTAACGGCCGCAATCAAAAGTATCACTTATGCCTAAATAAATTTGCGATAGGATATATGCTTTATTGCTTGCGGCCGCTACACGTAGCGGCCCTACAGTCTATATTACTTTTTCTTAGGCCTTCTTCTTGCCCAGCCTTCCTCAGCAAAGTCGGGTTCCTCGTCTTTGAACTTGAACGGACGGCCTTTCATAAGCTCACGCCAGTCGCCGTTTGCGCTCTCACGACGTCTTTCGGCCTTGCTTTTTCTCTCCTTGCGTGGCTCGGAATATTTGCCGGAGGCGTTTCTGCCTCTGCGGTCTTCCCTCTTGCCTGCGGCCGTTACACGTAGCTGCCCTGCATTTTCACCACGATTTCCACGGCCGTGTCCAGACTCATCAGCGTCGTTGCATCTTACGGTACGTCCTTTGTATTCAAGTCCGTTGATGGCGTTTATAACTCTCTTGGCATCCTTCTCAGGAACCTCGATATAAGAGAATTTTGACAGCAAATCGATGTGGCCAACTTCCTGCCGCTGCTTCAAATTCCGGTTCAGGAACTGCATCACCTCGCCCGGATAAAAACCGTCTGTCTTGCCAAGGTTTATAAACAGGCGCTTGTAACCGGCCTCAGCTGTGTGCTTGCGTCTGCCTCCCGAGACCTTGGGACCTTGCTGCGACTTATCTCTGCCACCCTTTGCTGACGGTTTTTCTATTACTGGCGCATTCTTGTAGTAGTCGAGGAAACGGCCAAAGGTCATTGTCACCATCTTCTTGATAATGTCCTCTTTGTCAACATACTCAAACTGGCGCATAATGTCGCCCATATACGGTGCAATCTGCTCCTCATCGACATCTGTCTTCATGATGGTGTCCATCTGCTTGAAGAGCTGTTTTTTGCAGATTTCCTCAGGTGTGGGCAATGTTCCGTCGACAAACTCCTTGCCTATCTCACGCTCAATGTTGCGTACCTTTGTCTTTTCCTTTGAGTGTATGATGGATATAGATGTGCCCTTCTTTCCGGCACGTCCTGTACGTCCTGAGCGGTGGGTATAGTTCTCTATATCATCGGGCAGTCCGTAGTTTATAACGTGGGTAAGGTCGTCGACATCAAGACCACGCGCGGCGACATCGGTAGCCACAAGAAGCTGCACTGTGTGCTGGCGGAATTTCTGCATCGTAAGGTCACGCTGCTGCTGGCTGAGGTCGCCATGCAGAGCCTCGGCGTTGTATCCGTCCTTTATGAGTTTGTCGGCAATTTCCTGTGTCTCAATCTTTGTACGGCAGAAAATAATTGCAAAAATCTTCGGGTAAAAGTCTACTATACGCTTCAAAGCCAGATATTTGTCGCGAGCCTGTACCATGTAGTAGACGTGGTTCACATGCTCGGCGCCCTCGTTACGGCTGCCCACGACAATCTCCTTATAGTCTTTCAGATAGCTTTTGGCAACCCTCTCAACCTCACGGCTCATGGTTGCTGAGAAAAGCAACGTGTTGCGGTCGGCAGGCACATTCTCAAAAATCTCATTTATGGAGTCGGCAAAACCCATATTGAGCATCTCATCGGCCTCATCGAGAATAACGTTCTCTATGTTGCCGCAATCCACAACACCACGGTGCATAAGGTCTATCAACCGTCCTGGTGTGGCGACGATAATCTGCACGCCGTGGCGCAATGTCCTGATTTGCGTCTCTATCGACGCACCGCCATAAACAGCGGCAACATGCAGTCCGTTGATGTATTTCCCAAAATCATTTAGGTCGTCAGCTATCTGCAGACACAGCTCACGTGTAGGGCTGAGCACCAGAGCCTGCGGAGCCTTCAACTTAGGGTCTACTTTCTGCAAAGTCGGTATACCGTATGCCGCCGTCTTGCCCGTTCCTGTCTGTGCAAGTGCTATAACGTCATTTCCATGACCGAGCAAATACGGAATGACTTCTTCCTGAACAGGCATCGGCTGTTCAAATCCCAACTCTTCAATGGCGCGGCGGATATTCTCGCTTACGCCCAATTCTTCAAATGTCTTCAAATTACAAAAAAAATAAAAATAAAGAGACATAAAATCACGTCTCAGATGAAATTTCGTTGCAAAGGTACTACTTTTATTCCTTAACCACAATGGTTTAATAAAAAAAGTATAACTTTGCAATATGCTTTATTGCTTGCGGCCGCTATACATAGCGGCCCTACAAAAAAATAAAAAGATACAACGTATATGAAAATTGGAATATTCTGTTCTGCCAACGATAACATAGACGGCGACTTCTTCGCCATGGCAGACGAACTTGCCACATGGATGGCACGTAACGGGCACACGCTGGTTTGGGGAGGATGCAACCTCGGACTGATGCGGCAATTGGGAGAGAGCATCAAAAAAGCAGGCGGAAAGTGCGTAGGAGTGGTTCCGCAGATTATTGAGAAAGGCGGAAGGGCTTTTTCTGATATCGACGTGTTTATACCCTGCGACAACCTCAGCGACCGCAAAGACATTCTTTTGGCTCAAAGCGACATTATAATAGCTTTGCCTGGCGGCATCGGAACTCTTGACGAGATATTCACCGTGGCGGCATCGCACACCATAGGCTACCACGCAAAGAAAATAATTCTGTACAACATGAAAGGTTTCTGGGCATCACTCATAAACATGCTCGACGACATGCAGGCAAAAGGTGTTATACGCGGACAGTGGAAAGATTACATTTTAGTGGCTGACAATATTGAAGAGATTGACGAAAAATGTAGGGCCGCTATTGTGTAGCGGCCGCAAGCAATAAAACATATTTGTTGATGCGTATTACAAATCCGCTTTAACAGAATTTGTTTTTGTAGTTTGCGTTTATTGCTTGCGGCCGCTATACATAGCGGCCCTACATTCCTAACTCTTAACTTTATCTATTATCACCGCTATCGCTCCGTCGCCTGTCACATTGCATGCGGTGCCGAAACTGTCCATTGCAATATACAGGGCTATCATGAGCGCCTGGGCATCGGCATCGAAACCAAGAATGCTTGACAAAGGCGCCAGTGCCGCCATTATGCATCCGCCGGGAACTCCCGGAGCGGCAACCATAACAATTCCCAACATCATGATGAAATGCAGGAAGGTGAGAAAATCATGGGGCATACCGTTCAAAAGGCAAATTGTCAATGCACAGCACGTTATCTTCATGGCTGAGCCTGGCATGTGAATGGTCGCACACAACGGTACAACAAATGCCGCCACGCCATCGCTGACCTTATTTTTCAAAGTCTGGGCAAAAGTAACGGGAATTGTCGCAGCCGACGATGATGTGCCGAGGGCTGTCAGATATGCGGGAATCATGGTGACAAGCAGCCTGAGAGGATTGCGGCGCGAGACAAGTCCCGCCACGGCATACGAATAAAGCAAAATCATTATATGCAGGGCGAAAATAACCAGAATGATATATGCGAAAACGGTTATTATGCGGTAAACCTGCCCTGTGCATGTCATGTTCAGGAAAATGCCGAAAATATACAGCGGCAACAGCGGAATGATGGCTTTCGAGATAACTCCCGCCACAACATCCTTAAACTCGGAAAATATCTCACGGAGCCTCTGCAGACCGCCGTAGCTGATGCCGAGTCCCATGATGAACGAGAACACAAGGGCACTCATCACATCGAGCAATGCCGGTATTCTGACTGTGAAATAAGGTTCCAGGTCGGCAGGTTGCGATATCGGCGCAGCCATATTGCCCGTGTTTGCCACCAGCGGCGGAAACAACCATTCGCCCACACCATATCCCATCAGTGCGGCTACCGACGTGTCGAGATACGCTATTGCCACCGTAGCCAGAAGCATTGCACCGGCTCCTTTTCCAATATCGGCTATAGCGGGAGTAACCAGCCCTACGATAATCAGCGGAATCATAAAACCGAGGAACTGGCCGAACACTCCGTTGAAGGTTACAAAAACCTTTACGATGCTCTCAGGCATAGCCTCGCCCAACAACACGCCTAAGGCTATGGCTGCAACGATACGGAACAGAAGTCCCGAGAATAATTTCTTAAACATATAGTAAGAGGTAAGAGGTAAGAGGTAAGAGGTGAGAGGTGAGAGGTAAGAGGTTGTGAGGTAAGAAGTTGTGAGGTACAGCCCCCTGCCCCCCCGTGGGGGGTGCATTGAGCCTCAACTTCTATTCAACGTACCCCCCACCGGGGGGCAGGGGGGCCTCAACTTCTCACCGGGGGACAGGGGGCTTTATTTAAACAAGTTTCTCTGCCATTGCCCTGCCCAAGGCCTCACATTGCGCCTTGATCTCAGGAGTCAGCGCCTGTTTCATGTCAACAGGGTCGCAAACCTGCTCAAAATGCAGGCGTGTGTCGTTCCACTCCTCTATCTTTCCGACAGCCTTCGATGCCCAGGCATGCGAGCCGAAACATCCGAAATAACGTTTGCCCTTAATATCTTTGTTGGCTATCTCAGACAACAACACCTCCATTTCGTGATACAGTCCGGCATTGTATGTGGGAGCACCCACAATAAGTCCCTGATAACGGAAAATATCACGTAAAATATACGAATGGTGAGTTTTTGACACATTGTACATCACTATGTCCTTTATTCCAGCCTGCGATGCGGCACGCGCAATGTGCTCTGCCATGCGCTCCGTGTTGCCATACATTGTGCCATAGCAAATCACGAGCCCCGGCTGCGCCTTGTATTTCGAAAGAGTGTCGTAAATGCCAATAACCTTGTTGATATATTTGTGCCATACAGGGCCGTGTGTAGAGCATATATAGTCGAGCTTTACGTCAGCCAGTTTCTTCAGGGCATTCTGCACAGGCACACCATATTTGCCAACGATGTTTGAATAATAGCGCGTCATCTCAAGCCAGAAGGTGTCGCAATTTATCTCCTCGTCTACAATGCCTCCGTTCAATGCGCCAAAACATCCGAAGGCATCGCCCGAGAATAGAGTTGTGCCGCAAAGTGTCACCATTGTCTCCGGCCAATGCACCATAGGCGTAAGCACAAACGTAAGTTCTTTTTCACCCAATGACAATGTGTCGCCATTGTCCACCGTCAATATGTCATCGCCAATGCCGTAGAAGCCCTGTATCATAGAGAAAGTCTTCTTGTTGCCTACAATCTTCACGTCGGGATAATATTTCTTCACCAAGGCGACAGAGCCGCTATGGTCTGGTTCCATGTGGTTTATTACCAGATAGTCTACAGGACGCTCTCCTATTACCTCACGGATATTTTCCAGATACTGTGTAAAGAAGTCAACCTCCACTGTATCAACAAGACAAATCTTCTCGTCGGCTACAAGATACGAGTTGTAGCTGACTCCATTCGGCAATGGCCACAAACCCTCAAATAAATTCTTATTACGGTCGTTTACACCTACATAATAGGTTTTTTCTGTGATTTCTATCATAGCTTTTATCGTTTTTATTATTTCTATCAAATAACTGTAGGGCCGCTATGCATAGCGGCCGCAATTAATATATAATACAATAATGCCTTATTGACTGCGGCCGCTATGCATAGCGGCCCTACAACTTACCTCAATGTTTTTCCAAACTCCGGTGAGACATAGTTGTAAATATCTTTACAACATTCAGCGGCAAACATTTTTCCGTAACTTACCAGCCTGTCCCACTGGCTCTCCGTAAGTCCACGGTCTATATCTGCCCGCATTATGCCTTCGTGTATCAGCCCATAAACAAAACCGGCATTGAAATTATCACCAGCGCCAATTGTGCTCACCACATTTGCAGCCTCAGCAGGATATTCCTTGCGGAAACTATTCCCGCCATGCACAAGAATTGGCTTTGCGCCACGAGTGCAGATAAAATTCTTGCAATAGAACGATATCTCCGCCTGATAAACCTTGTCGGCATCGGGCATACGGTAGAGTATTCCGAAATCCTCGTCTGAGCCTCTTACAATGTCTGAATATTCAAGATTTTCTATAAGGTTAGGCGTAATCTTCATTATCTCGTTGCGGTGCGACGCCCTATAGTTCACATCGTAGTACAATATGGCGCCATGCTCATGGGCATATTCAAGAAATCCTGCCACCTGAGGCCTTACCACAGGATTTATGGCAAAGAACGAGCCGAACACCACAATGTCGTCACGGTTTATTTCCGGATAACAGAACTCAAGCTTATCGTTCGGATGGTCTTTGTAGAAAATGTAGTCGGCATTGTTGTTCTCGTCAAGAAATGCCAACGACAGCGGTGACTTTGAATCGGGAAAAACATTTACGTTGTCGGCATTCACGCCGTTCTCTCTCAAGAAAGAGATAACATACTCACCAACTCTGTCGTTGCCAGCCTCCGAGATAAACATAGTGTTCACTCCTGCGCGTCCCAACGAAATCATGGCATTGAAAGCCGAGCCTCCAGGCACAGCCTCTATCGGTTTTCCATTCTTAAAAATAATGTCGAGAACTGTCTCGCCTATTCCTATTACCTTGCGCATAAATTATTTTTTTAGAATACAAAGGTAGTGCAAAATTTCGATTAAGCGAAAAGAATGCAAATGTATTTGTATTCTTTAGTGAAAGAAATATATGTTGTAGAGTCAACCAAAACAAAAAATATTATTTTTGCTTTGTAATTCCACCCGTTTGCATTATCTTTGCAAGAAATTTACAAAAAGCCAAACAGCGAACATTGTCAACATGAAAAGCGATTACAAAAAATTAGGTAAATTCATAGCTATCTTGCTCACACTTCTGATAATTCTCATTGCTTTCAACAGCAATGAGAATACTTTTACGCCCAAAACCCAGATATCAGAAACCGATACAGAAAACTTCTCTGACAATGTATACAACAACACCGAAAATGCGGATAAAGGATTTGGCAAAACATACAACGCCATGCACGATGACAACCTGATTGAAATAGACAAGCACGTGCACTGATTAATTTAATTATTAAAGTTTAATGTTTAAAGAAAATAGCTTTAGTAATATGCAAAAAATAACTTACGCAATAATTGTGTACTATGCGCCCTGAAAGGTAGGAGCAAAAGCATAGTTGCATTTAAACATTTAATATAGACATTCCGCATTAAACTCTAAACTATCAACATTAAACTCTCATGAGATACAACACTGCGACATTAAACAACGGACTCAGGGTAATACATCTTCCAAACACGTCGAAAATCGTTTATTGCGGCTACCAGATAAAAGCCGGCACACGCAATGAGGAGACTGGCGAGGAGGGACTCGCACATTTTTGCGAGCATGTCAGCTTCAAGGGCACAGAACGCCGCAACTCATACGCCATAATCAACAGTTTGGAGAGTGTAGGCGGCGACCTCAACGCATTCACCAACAAAGAGGACACCGTATTCTATTCCGCCATTCCACGCCAGCATTTCATGCGGGCTGTCGACCTGCTCACCGATATTGTTTTCCACAGCACCTACCCACAAACGGAGATTGACAAGGAGGTGGAGGTTGTATGCGACGAGATTGAGAGCTACAACGACTCGCCTGCCGAGCTTATCTACGACGAGTTTGAGAACATTTTATTCCGTGGACACCCTCTCGGCCACAACATTCTCGGCACTGCCGAGAGAGTCAGGAGTTTCACCACCGAGGATGCTAAAAGATTTACCCATAAATTTTACCGCCCCGACAACGCAATATTCTTTGTTTATGGTGACATAGACTTCAAGAAACTGGTAAAAGCGCTCAATACGGCCCCCCTGCCCCCCGGTGGGGGGTCTACTAAGACCACACTATCATTCAACATACCCCCCACCGGGGGGCAGGGGGGCCGTGACGGTGATATTGTCTTACATCACAACACCCATCAGGCCCACGTCATGATTGGCAACCGGGCATATCCTGCCAACCACGGGCTGCGCATTCCGCTATATCTTCTCAACAACATCATCGGCGGACCGGGAATGAATGCCCGGCTGAACCTTATACTCCGTGAGCGCCGGGGGCTCGTTTATTCCGTTGAGAGCAGCATGGTGAGCTATGGCGACACAGGATTGTGGAGCGTTTACTTCGGTTGCGACCACGATGACGTAAAGCGTTGCATCAGCCTTGTTAAAAATGAGTTGCGGCGATATGCCGGCAAGCCTATCAGCCTTCGCACTCTTAATGCCGCGAAACGGCAGATAAAAGGACAGCTTGCCATAGCCTGCGACAACAACGAGAGCTTTGCCATAGACTTCGGCAAGAGTTTTCTTCACCTCGGCAGCGAAAAGGATATAGCACGACTGTATGCCGACATCGATGCCGTAACACCAGAGCAGATACAAAAAGTGGCAAGAGAAATCTTCGATGAAGACACCCTTACCACTTTGATGATTTTGTAGTGGACAGCATTGTGAATAATGCAGTGTAATTGTCTAATTTACTGCGGCCGCCACATGTAGCGGCCATACAGTTTTACCGTAAAATTTACTTCACGGCAACTTTCTTGCCGCCCACAATATATAGTCCCTTTGGCAATCCGTCTACGGAGTTGCCGTGGCGCAGCCTCGTTCCGTTGATGGAATATACTCCAGTGGCGGTGTCGCCGGCAGGTTTCTGCACAGTAGTGGCATCTATACCCAAAGTCCCGGCATCGACAAGTGGCAACTCCTCAGCTGTGAGAATCAGCCAACGCTGAGTCAGCCCAGTACCGCCATTTGAGAGGTTGAGACCCGATGAGGTTATCGAGCCGTTTGTGTTTGCCGTCATTGTTGCCGGACTCCAGTTGCTTGTCTCAGGATGCAAAATCCAGTAGCCGCGCAGCTTGTTCTCCGTAACATCCACACGTCCCTTCATCAGCTGCAGGTCGTAGCTTGCCGAAGACTGAGAAGACGCGCGGAACGACGATGAGGTATATGCGATCCGGTCGCCTGTGGCAACGTTTGTTATCTGATAGTACTGTGTCGTAGGGTCGAAACTGATATACCATGCCGTGCTGTCGTTTTGCAGAGCCTCGTCTGCCGACATGGCCACGGTGCGCAGAATACCAGTCTTCCACAGCTTCAGATAGCTTGTAAGGCGGCCACGGCTCTCATCCTCGCTCTTGATGTAATATTTCACTCCGTCCTCAATATCCTTTGAATAATAAGGTGCGCCATGGTGGGCGTAGCTTGTCTCCAGACCGTCCTCGGCAAGAGCCTGTATTACAAGACCGTTGCCTATATACAGCTCCTTGGTGTGGTTGTCCTCGTGTGCGCCGTTTATACCGTAGGGCCACATGTGCTGCGTGTCGCCATTCAGCACACCTGTAGTGTTGTTGTCCCAGAAGCGTATCACCTCCGTAACTCTGTCGCCAAGCCACTGGCCAGTGCCGTTAGACGATCTGAGAATGTCTTTTGCCCACTGTGTGCCTGCCCATGGAATAACTCCCACGCCGTGCAGCATCTCATGAAGTATTGTGCCCGTAGCCTGATATGAGGCGTTGGAGCCTACCCTTATCCATCCGCCATACGAGCAGTCGGCAGTCGGCACGCCGTCAACAAATCCGCTGCTTATCCTTACGTCCTTTATTGAGGTTAGGTCGTTCCAATAGCCTACAGCCTCCTCTGTGGCATTCTTAATTCTGTTGTACTGTTCTGCGGTACCTCCGTCGCGCACCTCATACGCTACACGTCCCTTAGGCAGCGTGTAGAGTTTTGTCTGCTTGCCGTATGCCACATTGCCGTTTACAGACTCTACAAATGGGCGGACAAAATATTTTGTGCCAGGCTCCAGGTTCTGTTTCCAGTATATGGTGCCGTTGTTAGACAGTGTAGACTCGTTTACCAAATCGTCGACAGTAGGATTCTCCGCCTTGCTGAATGCAAAACCCTGCCGCGATACCAATGATGCGTCTACACCCGAAACCGTCATTCTTCCGAATGCCATCGTAGCGCCACGCGCATATCCCTTATCAGTAGAAATCACTACATCGCGAACCCACTGATAGTTTGATATGGCCACAGAAAGCTGGGCTATCATATTTTTCAGACTGGCAACAGATACCCCCGCATCGGCCATGAGGTTGTTGGCGTCGGCTATAGCAGCCCGCAACTCGTCGGCAGCATTGCCCTGTCCGTCGCCAAGCACGTCTGTAGCTTCGGCAATAAGCTCTTCAAGTTTTTCCTTCTTTACCGCAATGTCGGCGTCGCCGAGCGGAGTGTCACGGTAGAGCTTCACCCAGTCGAGGAATATCACCGTTCCGGCTGTCTTGTTCGACGAATATCCTACCCACAGGTCGCCGGCAGTTGTCTCGTCCAAAGTAAAGTTCACGGTGTCCGTAACCCATTCGTTCTCAGGGAATACACGCAGTTTCGAGGCGAAAGTTCCCCTTGCCGGTTTCCACCTCAACATCGATGTTATGCTCGTCTGGCTTGACGTGTTGCGTGATGCAGCCACGATGGTGTAGTTGCCCGGCGGCAAAACGATGTTCTGAAACAGCGTGTACTTGCTGACCGAACTTACGTAGAATGCGGCCATGCCGTCCTCAGCCTCGGTCTCTCCATACCCGGCTGCAGGCACAGATATGCCGCAGATTGTTGCAGCGGTGCCCTTCTGCACCGTAGCCATAACGCCCTTTCTCGACTGACTGGGACTGTAAAGCTCCCATCCTTCGGGCACCGTCTGCGTTACAGGCTCCACGTTGCCCTCGTCGCCTACGGCATAGTCGTATCTGCCACTAAAAGTGTTGTGGAAAAGATATCCGTCAGAGATATCGTAGGTCTGGGCATAAGACATTGCCACGCTGCCAGCCGACAACATTGTAAAAAGTAGGGTTTTCAGTTTCATAATTACAGTATTTGGTTGAGATAATAATTGATAGTTATTGCCAAAACATTTTTTTAGAATGCAAATATAGTCGAAAATCTACAAATCTGCAAATTTAAAATATAATTTTCACCTAAAAACCCACGGCTCTTTCATTTACCCTGCATTATTTTTAAAACAAATGTGATTTCTCGGGGGTCACTTGTTAAAACGGCTGTTTTTAACGCAAACGGCCTCAATGCCCAACGCAACCGCTTTCAAAGGCAAATGAAGCCGTTTGCGATGGCACTTGAAGCCGTTTGCATTTTTTCCTGGTTTCCTGGCTGTTTTTGGATCTTTCCAATAAATTTTCACTTACCCCCCAAAAAAACTGGCGCAGGAAACAAAAATTATCTCAAAGCCCAAAACATTCCCTTGCCGGCAGCCTCAGAAACCTGATAAACACCAGCCTCGTTGAGGGCTACGTCCATGGACTCGCCATTGACCTGCACCTTGATGGTGCCGTCGGCGTTGAAACGGAACATCTCAACTGTCTTGCCGTCCTGAACCTGCGACCAAGAGTCTGTAGCCTTGTCGTAGACGAATGCAACCATCTCGCCCGTCGGGGTCTTTATCTCGTAACCGTCGTTAAGAATCTTCACGGCATAGTATTTTCCGTCCTGTCCCATCACGTCAATGGTCTTGCCCACATTTTGCGCCATAGGATTGCTGCCGCTCCAGAACTCAATAGTATTGAAAATAAAGAGGTCGGCAACAGAGCAAACGGCGTATGCTGGAGAAATTACTATGAAAAGTATCTCGT
>CABSIA010000053.1 GCA_902477645.1 uncultured Prevotella sp.
ACTGATTGTCATCGTTGCCAAATATAATGGCTGCGGCTATCAGCAGCAGCACGGCCGCTGATGCGGCAAGAAACCTATTTCTGGGTTGGCGCTCCATATACCACGGTTTTCCGTCACTTTATCAGCTCCACGGCCTTCTTGACGATATCGTTTGTCTCGTTTATAATCTGGAAATACTGCGACATATCCCAGATGTCACGGGCTACGAGAGCCTTTAGCTGAGTCCTCAGCGATGCCGTGGTATGGACAATCTCGGCGTCGCCGGCAGGCTCTATTTTTTGTTTCTTGCCCTCTTCATATATTCCGTCAATAACGTCTTGAGGTATCTCATAAGACTCTACGAATTTGTCGAACGACGAATATTTCTCCTTTAGCTGCTTGCGGTTGTTGTCAATATACTTCAGACTGGCATTTACGACAATCCCCTTAGCTGCCAGCTGACGGTGGTATTTTGAATATTTCGTTGTGTCGAGCGGCACAAAGAAGTCGGGCATTACACCGCCGCCGCCATAGACGACACGCTTTGTGCGAAGAGTATAATATTTCAGCGAGTCGGCAAAATGTATAGAGTCGGCACTGTAAAGCTCGCCGTGCTTGAAGCGCTGGTCAAGCTCCATATCATAGTCTTTCTTGTCGCCTTTCTTGTAAGGTTTCTGTATGCAGCGGCCCGAAGGTGTATAGTAGTGGGCTATGGTAAGGCGCATCATAGAGCCGTCGTTGAACTCTATGGGGCGCTGTACAAGCCCCTTGCCGAATGAGCGGCGGCCCACAACCTGTCCGCGGTCCTGGTCCTGAATGGCACCTGTTACAATCTCCGCAGCCGATGCCGAGAACTCGTTTATAAGCACCATTACTTTGCCGCCAAGGAGTTTTCCGTTGCCCTGCGCCCGGTATTCCCTGCGCCCCGTAGAACGGCCGTCGGTGTAGACAATAAGGTCGTTTTTGTGCAGAAACTCATTGGCTATGTCGACGGCAGCCTGCAGATATCCTCCGCCATTTTCCTGAAGGTCGAGAATAAGGTCTCTCATTCCCTGCTTCTTAAGTTTCCCGATGCCCGTCATAAACTCATCGTAGGTTGTGGCGCCGAAACTGCCGATGCGGATATATCCAACCTTTGGCCGAATCATGTAAACGGCATCGATGGTGGTGACGGGGATGCGGTCTCTGACGACCTCAAACGACAGCGTGTCGCTAATGCCGCGGCGCACCACTCCGAGCTGTACCTTTGTGCCCTTTTTGCCACGAAGACGCTTCATAATCTCCTCCCGTGCCATTTTCACTCCGGCAATGGAAGTGTCGTTGACGGAAACAATTCTGTCGCCTGCAAGTATGCCGACTTTCTCTGACGGACCTTTCAGAACGGGCTGAATGACAACGAGAGTGTCCTCGACCATGTTGAACTGTACGCCAATGCCGTCGAATGAGCCTTGCAGCGACTCGTTTATAGATTTTGTCTCGGCGGCAGTGGAATATGACGAGTGAGGGTCGAGCTTCTGAAGCATGCCCACAATGGCGTCCTCAACGAGTTTTCCCTCGTCTACAGAGTCGACATAAAGGTTGGTTACAGCCATCTCTGCAATCTGCAACTTACGGACGGGACTGTCGCCGCCATAGTTCAGGCGCAACTGAGCCGGGGCAGAGAGTGAGAACTGAAGAAAAAAGCCACAAATGGCTGACTTTAATATGTTGGATATATGCGATGCTGTTGTCATAATTTGTATGTTTGTTTTGAAATCTGGTAGGGCCGCTATGCATAGCGGCCGCAAGCAAAGATGCATACATGAATATACTGCACCCGCGGCCGCTATGCATAGCGGCCCTACAATTATATGATTATGAAATTGGCAGAGTCTCCTCTTCCGGGATATCCTCCTCTATTACCAGATTGTCGATTATGAAGTTCTGCCGCTCCATGGTATTCTTGCCCATATAGTACTCCAGAAGTTTTGCCACCTGGTCGTTTTTATGGAGCGTAACCTGCTCAAGGCGCATATCGGGACCTATGAAATGCACAAACTCCTCGGGGCTGATCTCTCCGAGTCCCTTAAAGCGTGTTATCTCAGGGTCGGGGCCAAGGTCGCGGATTGCCTGCTGGCGTTCCTCGTCGCTATAGCAATAGCGTGTCACGAACTCGCTCTTACGTGATGTCGGGGTTGCATCCTCTATAATCTTTTTGTTCTTTATTTTTGTCTTTTTGTTGCGCACACGGAACAGCGGTGTCTGCAACACGTAGACGTGTCCTTTCTTGATAAGGTCGGGAAAGAACTGCAGGAAGAAGGTGATGATGAGCAGACGGATATGCATGCCGTCGACATCGGCATCGGTGGCTACAATCACCTTATTGTAGCGCAGGGTATCGAGACCATCCTCAATGTCGAGCGCAGCCTGCAACAGGTTGAACTCCTCGTTCTCGTAGACCACCTTCTTGGTGAGTCCGAAAGAGTTGAGAGGCTTTCCACGCAGTGAGAACACAGCCTGTGTGTTTACATCGCGGCTTTTGGTGATGCTTCCGCTGGCAGAGTCGCCCTCGGTGATAAATATAGAGCTTTCTTCCTTGCGATCGTTCTTCACATCGCAAAAATGAATGCGGCAGTCACGGAGCTTACGGTTGTGCAGGTTAGCTTTCTTTGCACGCTCACGCGCCAACTTGGTGACTCCGGCCATGGCCTTCCGCTCACGCTCGCTGTCCTTGATTTTCTGCTCTAAGATATCGGCACAGTCGTCTTTATGGATATGCAGATAGTTGTCGACCTCACGTTTCAGGAAGTCACCTACGTATTTGTTGATGGTCTCGCCTCCCGGCGACATCTGCGTGCTTCCCAGCTTTATCTTTGTCTGGCTCTCAAACACGGGCTCCTCAACATTTATGGCTATGGCAGCCACAATGCCGTTTCTGATGTCGGTGTACTCATAGCTCTTGTCGAAAAACTCCTTTATGGTTTTTGCTATATGCTCCTTGAAGGCACTCTGGTGTGTGCCGCCCTGCGTGGTGTGCTGACCGTTGACAAACGAGTGGTATTCCTCGCCATACTGGTTTGTATGGGTGAAGGCAATCTCTATATCCTCGCCCACAATGTGGACTATCGGGTACAGGCCGTCGTTGGTCATATTGTCGTTCAGCAAGTCTTCAAGTCCGTTGCGGCTCTTTATCCGCCTGCCATTGTACATAATGGTGAGTCCGGAATTGAGGTATGTATAGTTCCGGAGCATGGTCTCCACAAACTCGCCGTGGAAACTATAGTTTTTGAAGAGAGTGTTGTCGGGCTCAAAATAAATGAAAGTTCCGTTCTCGTCTTCGGAATCCGATGTGGTATCTGACACCAGATTGCCTTTCTCGAACTTCAGATGACGCACTTTGCCGTCACGGAACGATTTTACCTCGAAATGCGAGCTGAGGGCATTTACAGCCTTTACACCCACACCGTTCAATCCCACACTTTTCTTAAAAGCCTTGGAGTCGTATTTGCCGCCGGTGTTGAGCACGCTGACAGCCTCAACAAGCTTGCCCTGGGGAATGCCGCGTCCGTAGTCACGGATAGCCACACGAAGGCTTTCCTCGATGTCGACCTCTATTCTGTCGCCAGCCTTCATCTTGAACTCGTCGATAGAGTTGTCGACAACCTCCTTCAGCAAAACATAGATACCGTCCTCCGGCAGTGAGCCGTCGCCAAGACGCCCGATATACATGCCGGGACGTGTGCGCACATGCTCCATGTCGCTAAGGTGGCGTATGTTGTCGTCGGTATATTCCACAGGCTGCTCCGCCTGCGGATTTTCCGCATCAAATTCTTCTCCTATAGTAGTTTTGATATTATTGTCTGACATTGTTATAGTATTCCGTCTTAAATAAATTTCTTATAGCATTTGCGGCGCTTGTGCAGATTGGTCTCAAAAGCGTCCCACTGTCCCTGTACATTGGTGTTTGTCTCCATCTCCACCTGCGTCTCACCCCACTTGATGCCATATTCCTGATAACGCGGTATAAGGTCATAGAAGAGCAGGGCATTGGCACCCTTGGCACGGTATTCGGGCAAGAAGCCTATCAGCAGAAGGTCTACGCCCTCGGTCTTGTGGCACTTGATAGCCCTGAGCACATGCCACCATCCAAACGGGAACAGACGCCCGCGGCGGCATTTCTGCAACGCCTTCGACAACGACGGTATGGTTATGCCAAGACCAGCCATCTTGTTTCCAGCTCCGGCATCCTCTATAACGGTTATCAGATTGAGGTCTGCCATTCTCAGATACATGTCTATATACTGGTCTATCTGCCTCTGCGAAAGCTCAGAGAAACCATACAAATCCTTATAGGTGTCGTTGAGCAGCTCGAATATGCGCTGTCCGTAGCCCCCCTCAAAAATATCCTTCTTGGTGAGCTTCTTAATTCTGAGATTGTATCTCTTGGCAACCATCTGCGCAATTTTCGCATACCGCTCGGGCATTTTCTCCGGTACAGTGACTTTGAACTCAACATACTTGTTGTCGACCTCAAAACCCTCCATGGCCTCGATATGCCCGGGGTAGTAAGGATAGTTGTAAATGGTAGGCATTGTGCCCAACTGGTCAAAGCCCCACGTAAGCATTCCCTCTGGATCGAAATCGGTAAATCCAAGCGGACCCACCATCTCCGTCATGCCCTTTGAGCGTCCATAGTCCTCCACAGCCTTAAGCAATGCGGCAGACACCTCACGGTCATCGACAAAGTCTATCCAGCCAAAGCGCACACTTTTTTTCTCCCAACGCTTATTTGCCTTGTTGTTTATGATGGCCGCGACACGCCCCACAACCTTTCCGTCTTTGTATGCGAGATAATACTCTGCCTCACAGAAGTCGAAAGCAGCATTTCGCTCACGGCTCAGGGTGTTTACCTCGTCGCTATACAGATTAGGGACATCGTATTCGTTGCCCTCATACAAGTCATAATGAAAATCTATAAATGTTTTAAGGTCTTTCTTCGTCTCGACCTTCCTGATTTCTACTGATGCCATTGTTTAGTTTACAAGTTTACATGTTGACAAGTTAACGAGTTAACGAGTTGACAAGTTAACGAGCTGTTTGTATTTAGTTGACGAGTTGTCAGTCTACTTGTTTACTCATCACTCTCTTTGCAAAGGTATGAAATAAAACTGAAACAACCAAAGAACCGACACAATAGTTAGCGTCATCCAGATATATATATTAACACTATGAATTATGTAGGTTAGACTATATTCAACCCCAAATGTCGTTTTTGGGCTTCCATCTGGTTTTATAATGCTCCTCGCTGATTTTCTGTTTTGACGTATCGGGTTCAAACCGATACTCAACAGTATTGCTATAGTCACATTCTGTACAATAGACATCTTTGTCGTAGAGCACATACCCCCTCCAATGCCCATAGGTTGTCTCACGATCCTTGCTCTCAAAAACACTATTGCCCGTTTTGAGACTTTCTCCCTTGTATTTGACATCACCTCTGTGTCTGTAGGTTTCTGTAACATATTCAGCTGTTGACCCAATTACAACGGAAGACGCGCGCAAAGTGTGTTTGCCGCATTTGGGGCACGCCACAGTCTCTATTTTTACCCAATTGCCGACATCATTATGGTTGCTGCTAAAATCCTCAACATGATGACAACGGCTACAATCCGTATGGGTTTCGACAAGTTTATGTTCAACGACACGCACAACATCTATATCCTCCGTTGTTCCAACTTTATAGCTTTTACCATGCATTCCCTCAACATCATACCCGGTAAGATATGTAATTTCCTCCACATCTATGGTATTGAGCGAGCGACACTTAGTGCAACGGGCACCACGGACCGAATAATTTTCAACTAAAATGAACATCCACACCAGCAGACCAATTACTACCGGCAGGACAAGAATCCAGAAGTCGTTAAAGAAATAGAGTACGGAAAAGAGAATCACATAGGTACAAGGAATCATATAGATATATTCCATCGCAGATATGACACTATTTTCCAACCTTGTGAAATGTCCAATAGCGTTGAAGACAAGATTTCCGGCTCCAAATGTCACACCAATGACAAAGGCTATCACTATGAAAGAGGCAAAAATGATTGCGAAGAGCAGAACAATAGAAATAAAAAAATTCAAAATTGAAGAACCGACTTGTTTCAAAGAGAAACTTTCAAGAACCTCCAAGTCCGCATCCGCAGAAAAAGGAACAAACTTATCTAAAAGATTCAGACTAATGATACGGTCAAAAAACGGAAAAACTGTATACAAATTACTTCGTGCAGGATTTGTAGGTTCTGTATTGGTCACAATTCCATTGCCATCTACTGTAAGAAGGACGCCATCATACCTGTCGCTGCCATTGGCAAGAACGATTTGCCGGAAATAATATTTTCCTGCATTTACATCAGCATATATATAGTCACCCGCCTCTTTACATATATCTGCGAGTCTGCGGCCATTAAGCGTCATTCCTCTATATACATGATGATATCCATCTCTTATAGCCTTGAGTCCAGACACATCTCCATCGACACTTGTTTTTTTATGGCAAACCTGTTACCGGCATTATCTTCCACTGCCCATTCATAGGTAGAACATTCGGCAACTGCTTTCAATTCAGTTCCTGCGGGAATAGTAGTATCTGTCTCTTTAAGCCGCCATGTGTTATCAGAGCCCACATAATCGTAAATATATGCCTTAGCGTCTTTTCTCACAATAACGGTAACAGGCCCTCCTTCAAGTTTCGGTGTAGGTTGCCACAAAATTATGCCTGCAAAGCATATAAGGCACAATATGCCAACAATAGTGTTTTTTGCATTAGAGTTTTTCTTGCGATAATTGTTTCTCTTGATTTCTTTTTTCATAATAAAATCTGGTAATGATTAGAAAATCCGTGGATATTAATTCTACTACTTAGCTTGCCTTACTGCACCGCAACACAATGCGCTCACCCTCTGCCGTTGTGGTTGCAAACAGGTAAATGTCGCCGCCATCCTTCAGCTTAAGCCTCTTCCGCAGGTCGGCAACAGACATGGGGAAGTTTCTGACGGCAATATTTGCCTTGTCAATGTCTGCAAGCATTGCCCTCAGCTCCTTCTTGTTCATGGTTGACACCGCATCAACGAAAAAGCGGCGGCCGGGGAAATCTCCGACATCAACCGGAGAGACCAAAAGATGGGAATTCTGGGCCATGACCTTTACACCATAACGTGCGGCAACGGCGTTGAAACAGCCTGCCTTCATCAACGACGCATTAGGCTCAAGAAGGTAAAAGCCCCCCTGCCCCCCGATGGGGGGTGTCAGGATTGGTTTCGAGGTTATAACACCCCCCACCGGGGGGCAGGGGGGCCTAAATGTGAATATTTGCCCGTCGTTTACACAAGTAACAGACAACGGATTGGCAGAATGCGACACCACAAGAACAAGCTCCTTGCACTCGTTGGCCACCGACACTATATGCACCTCTGACACCCTGCTGCCCTCAAGAATGTTGTCTATATCTCTCACCGCACTATGCCAGTCGAGCATAGGCGACAACTTTACCATAACGAAGCCCGTCTTTGCCATGAGCATAGGCAACAGCTCAAGAATGTTTGGCGTGCAGTCCTCAATGCCATACGTCCGTGCACCATTTTGGTCACGGCGGGCAGGGTCTATAAACACGATTGCGGCATTTTCTAAAGAATGCGCATAGCTTACCCCGTCGCCACAGACAACCTCGGCGTTGGAAATGCCAAGCAACGGAAAATTATGGTGTGCCAAGGCACACAGGCTCTCATTGCGCTCAACGTAGACAGAGGGCATCTGCAGAGCTGAGGAAATAAACGAGAAATCGACTCCAAAGCCGCCCGTGATATCTACAAAGCCCCCCTGCCCCCCAGCGGGGGGTGCCGCAACCTCAAGGGCTTTCGCTAACCTCACTGCCAAACGTGCCTTATACAATGCCGTTGCCTCCGACGAGCATTGTTCCATAGACAGATGAGGTGGATATACAACTCCGTCTGCCGCTGCCCAAGTAGGCAGCTTTGCACATGCTATCTGCCACCCTCGTATCTGATCAAGAACGTAGGCGGCATCCATATCAGGATATTTAGACATCTGCAAAGCCAAACGGCGGACATCCTCTATGCGGTGTTTATGTATAAACTCTTCTGTAGAGCCGTTACATGTAACGGCCGCAATTAATGTTTCAAATTTCATTCACAATATGTTTTCGTTGTTTGTGTTTATTGTTTGCGGCCGTTACACGTAACGGTCCTACAGACCTCACAGCCTGCATGTCAGCCCGAGACGGAACTCGAAAGTGCTGGCATGAACATCCGGATGGCTATGGTAGTGGGTATACCTGACAAAATATTTGCTCGAGGCGCTGATGCTCATAGAGCCTCTCAGGTCGAACTCCCAATGTGGATTAACCACAAGAAGCCCGGCATTTCCCTTGTCGCCCTGTGCGTTGAGGAACAGCGGATCAGTGTTGGCAAGGTCTTTGTGCTCGTAGCCCTTCCACGTAAAGATGCGGTAATAGTCTGACTTAAGGACAAAACGCCCGAGACGGCGGAAATCCATTATCGTAAAGGTTTTGAGCGAGAAGCCCGAGCCCATGTTGTAGTCACGGTCTATCACGTTGTAATAGTCAGACTTTGTGCCGCCAAGCAATATGCCGCTCACGAAAACCCTCTGCTCAAGCCTCCGCAACGCACCCGTCTCAGGAAACCTCACCATCATGCCAGGACCAAACGATGCTGCCTCAGATATGCGATAGGGTGTCTGGTTGCTGCCATCCTTCACAGGTTTGGAGTCGTAGTAGTTAAAATGCTGGTAAATGCCAAACTCCGCATCCACGCTACGCTCAGAGAATATCGGCGCACTCCATATTCTGCCCATGAGGTGAAGAGCGTTTATAAGAGGCTGATTAGCCGAGAGTCCGAGCTTCACATCTGCCGTAAAAAAGTCGAATGGCTTATTCTCCCTGCGGTTGAAGGCATCGCCATACTCAAGGCTCATGCCAATGTACGGATTCCATTCACCACGAAACATCGAGCCGTCATCAGCAAGGTATCTCGCTCCTGCCGTTATAGAGAAGTCTACAGGGAAACGGCTTCGGTCGTGATACGGCTCTGCATTCGGGTCCACACGCCACGCCTCGCCACGCACAATGCGGTTGAAGCCACGCATAGGGCAAATGGCAGTAGCGGCAAACTCACGGAGGAAACGGCGGAAGCCACGGCTACGGTCGTTGAGTATCACGTCCGTCACCCTGTGCGTAATCTCTCCTATGCAGATGCCGCCAAACGTAGTAGCCATAAGGTCGTTGATGGCAGGCGGCTCTATCTCACCGCAAAACTCCCACATCAGCGAGCCGCCAAGGGCATACGGAGCCGACTCCCAGAACGACAAGCCATTGCTTCGGGCAGCATTATAATAAATCTTTCTGTTGTAGGGATGGGCAAACAGATTAGTCGAGAACTGGTCGTTATCCCACACAAAGCCATGCTGAAAGTTCTTGTGAATGGTGTGCATGTTGACCTCGGCAAAGTCCTCGTTCATCACAAAGCGGTCGAAACAATGCACCAGCACGTTTATCCCCGCAGCCTCGTATGCGGCTATCCACGGATGCTTTTTCCCATCTTCGTCATGAGTTTTAATAAAAGATATTCCCTCATCTGGTTGCCGGTACAAGGCGTCGACAGTATGCGAACGATGATACCTGAACGTCAGTCCCATCTGGGCTATAAGTCCGTTTTTGTAGTGCCTGTTATGCGTATAGTATCTCGTATCGCCATAGCCCACCGAGCCATAAAGTCCGAGCGTTCGGTTTATCTGATAGTCGGCATTCAGATGCGCCTGCAGCGAGTACAACCGCTCAGGCTTGTCAGCCTCATTGCGGAACGTCTCCACATGGAAATATCCCACGTCGCCACTCAGCGACAGCCGCTTGCCGACGTTGAAATACTGACCAATGCGGTAATACACAGCCCCCGAGAACTTAGAGTCAAGTCCCATGTAATGGCTACCTACGCCAATGATGTTGTAAGTAGAGCGGTTGCGGAAGCGCAAAGCACCATTCAGCTTCGACGTAGTTCCGCCGAAAGCCATGAAGTCTATGCGTGTCTTGGGATTGAGATTTACAAGTCCTATCTTCCGCGCCACAGTGTCGCGGGTATAGTTTACAAGTCCTACCTGCACCCCACGAGGATGATTCAAGGCAACATTAACCAGTCCTATCTGCGAGCCGTTTAGAGTGTCGGCATAGTTGTAAGGTGCTATCTGCAGACCTCGCATATACGATGCCGAGACATTCACCGCACCTGCGATTTGAAGACCTTTGTCAACACCCGAACTTATATTCGTAACACCACTCAGCTGTATGCCCTTCAACCTGTTGTTCACATTAGATATGGCACCAACGCTCAAGCCCCTCTGCGTGGTGACTCCCGTCATCAGCCCTATGTTCAGACAGCTCTCTATCGTAGTATCGGGCATCACCTTGAAGTCACCAAACGCAACGGGCATCAGCCACATGCGCCTATAACTCTGCGACGAGGCAGTATATGCCGACATCAGCAATCCAAGAGCCATTATGATTTTCGAAATTCCGTTCATAATTTTAGGTTATGAGGTTTTGAGGTTATAAGGTTGTGAGAGTTTTTTTAGGTTGCAGGTTGCAGGTCGTTTCGCTTTCAGGTTATTAGGTGAAAAATGTAATCTCACCTCAAAACCTTAAAACCTCATAACCTTATAACCTTGAAAACCCTGCTGCAAAGTAACAATAATTATACGGAATAAACAAGAAACAGCGCAAAAAAACGGTAGAAAGCCCCACGCAAGCTCCCTACCGCTCTGATATCATAATTCCTATTTTTTGAAGATTCAGTCTCCCATCACAGGTTTTTTGCTCTCTACAGAAGGCATATTGCCTGCCACTTGTGGCCAGTCGCTCAACCACTCTACCCTGTCCATATAAACGAGGCGTCCGGCATCGGGATCCTTCATGTCGAAACCATGGTAGATAATCCAGTCCTGTCCAGCATCGTCGGTTATGAACTCTGCATTGTGTCCGGGACCTGCCACATTGCCGTTGCCGTGTATCAGCACATCGAAAGCTCCGTCGAGCATCCTCTTGCCATCCTTTGTAACGTATGGTCCAAAAAGGCTCTCCGAACGTCCGTAGATTACGCGGTATGTGCTGTTAGCACCCTCACAGCATGTTCCTGCCGAGCCAAACAAATAATAATATTTGCCACGTTTGTGTATATAGGTTGCCTCCATCTGATCGGCAGCTATCTGCACAGGTTTAGAGCCTGGCTTTATGGCAAGTCCGTCGGCAGTCAGCTCTATGCCGTATATGCCGTGGAATGAGCCCCAGAAAACATATTTCTTGCCGTTTTCCTCTATATAGAAAGGATCAATGCTGTTTCTTACTCCGATATTCTCGCTGATTAACAGTGCGCCATGGTCGGTGAAAGGACCTTCGGGCGATGTTGCCGAAGCCACGCCTACGCCACATGTCCATTCACCTCCCCACTCCGACTTGGAGTAATAGAGCACATATTTTCCGTCGACATAGTTTATATCGGGAGCCCAGATGCCACCCTTAGGATTCCACGTCGGACGGCTCTCGTCGGTGAATGCCGTGCCTACATATTTCCAGTCTATGAGGTTGCGTGAGCGGTATATAGGCACATTGCGTATGTTCTCGGTGGCATAGAGATAGTAATAGCCGTCTTCAGCCTTCACTACCGTAGGGTCTGGCAATGAGTTTTGTATGATGGGATTATGGAATTTCTCCACCTTCACCACTTCGCCACCCTGAGGTTGCCCGTCGTCATTCGACGACGAGCAACCAAAAGATGTCAAAATACCCAAACCAATATAAACTAAACCTAAATTCATCGATATTTTCATTATCTACAAAAATACTACCATCCTGGGTTCTGCTTCAGATTAGGATTACGCTCTATCTCAGCCTGAGGAATGGCAAACAGCTTCACGTGCTCACCTATGTAGGCATTGGTGTAGCGCTTTGTGCCCCAAATCTCAGTCATACCGTTAGCACCGTTGAGCTGTGCAGGGTCGCTTACCATATTACGGTTGGTACCAATCTTGCGGTCAATCCATGTATCCCAACGCAGCTGCTTCCAGTAGAGCTGTCCCTCACCGCAGAGTTCCCAGCCATACTCGTTGCGTATGCGCTCACGAAGGTCTTCCTGTCCCTTTACCTGAGTCCACTCGTTGCTGTTGAGCAATGCGAGTCCTGGAATACGTCCACGAACCATATTTACATATTTCACAGCCTCGTCTGTCTGTCCCTGCTCGTTGAGAGCCTCAGCCAATGCGAGCAAAGCACCTGCATAGCGGAAGATAGGCGTATCGATGTCGCTGTTCAGACCGTTCTTAGTCTCACGTCCTTCTGGCACATACTTACGCCACAGGTAATAGTAGCGGTCGTTGGTATCGGTGCGCAAATCGTAAGGAGCGGCATTGTCTGAGCCGATGTAAGGCCAACGCAATGTATAGTCCCAGCAGTCGGCAGTGGCACCGCCCTTATATGTAGAATACGGAGTGATGAAGTTCATCAGCATTCGTGGGTCACGGTCTGTGTAAATCTTCAATATGCGCTCCTCGTTGCCATCCTTGTCATATTTCGACATATCAGAGCCATACTTCACCATCTGCTCGTAGCCCGCCTGCAGTTTCGGGTCGCTTGAGTTAGGGTCAAGTCCGTTTCTCAGGAAGTAAACCGAGCGTGCCTTAGGCTCCATGGCTGAATATCCAGGTATAGCCTCCTCCATGTTGAAAGGCTTACCGTTGGCATACGTATAAGAGTCTACGAAATAAGGGTTAGGAATCAAGTTGTTCCAGCATCCAAATCCGTCGGCGGTATAAGTCACACGGTTGCCCTGAGTACGTGCCAGCAGCGAGCCCATGCCCTCATCCTCACAGTACTGGTACTGGAAGATATACTCATCGTTGCGCTCGTTGGCAGCCTTGAACATATTCTTATAGTCTGGGAACAGCTCAAATCCCATTGTCGTAATCGCCTTGAAATCGGCGGCAGCCTTCTGCCAGTCCTTGAGCCACATATAGACCTGACCACGCAGATAGTAGGCACAAGCCTTTGTCACGCGTCCGTAGTTCTTATCGCTTGTCGCATACTTGTTAGGCAGGTTAGGCTCATCGATGGCCTCAGTACAGTCTTTTATAATCAGATCCCAAACCTCCTCTGCACTGCTGCGTGCCTTGTTGTCCTCGCCGTATGCAATAGGCTCGGTATAGATAGGCACACCACGCCACAGCACGTTTGCCCTGTAGTAAGCCCATGCACGCAGGAATTTACACTCGGCTATGTCTCTTGCACGCTCCGCCTTAGGCATAGCGTCGCACTTATCGAGATTGCAGATAACGTTGCTCGTACGGTAAACTTCCTCATACAGACGTTTCCACCAGTCGCCAAATCCCCAATAGCTTGAGTTGCAGCGTCCACGAGCCCAGTCGTAACCACCCCAGTTGGCATCGAGGTCACAAACGTCTGTGGCAGCATCGAAATTCTGCCAGTCTGGGCATTCGCCCTGATTTTCCCAATAGAAACGGTCGTAGGCACCATTTACCACGGCATTAGCCATGTTGTATGTAGTCCAAACCAAGTCGGTACCCACACGGTCAGAAGGCTGAGTGTCCAGGAAATCTGCCGAGCACGCTGTCAGTCCCATTCCAGCGGCAGCCATAAGTGCGCCGCTCAATATGTTGTTCATTATATTCTTTTTCATGATTGTATATTTTTCATTCATCAAAATGTTACATTAACACCAAACGACAACTGTCTCATAGTAGCATAGCCCTCACCTGAGCGCATTTCTGGGTCAAGACCCGGGAAGTCGGTAATGGTCCAAAGGTTCTCGCCTGAGAAGTAAACGCGGATGTTCTCGGCAAATATGTGCTTCACCCAATTCTTTGGCAATGTGTAGCCAACCGTCAGGTTGCGCAGCTTCAGATAGTCGCAGCTGTAGAGGTGGAGAGTGTTGTCGAGAGCGTCGCTCATACTTGGGTTCTCCAATGACATACGCGGATTCTTAGAAGTGAGGTTTGTGCGTGGGTCTGTAGGATTTGCAGGATCATAGTAATAGTGGTCGTCAGCAATCCACTGTGGAACAGAGACTCCGAACACTACGTTTGATGAGTTCTGACCAATCTCACGCCAGTAAGCAGAGAAGCCTGTAGCACCGCCCCAGTTCATAGAAATGTCGAAGCCCTTCCACTCAGCATGCATCTGAATACCGAAGTTGAACTTAGGAACCATAGACTCGCCTGTGAACTTCTGGTCGTAGTTGCCGCCAAACACCTTGTCATTGTTTGTATCGGCATAGATATACTCACCATACCAGATGGCATTCTTCGCTACATTGTGCTGTGGCTCAAACGAATAGCCCGCTGCAATCATGTCCTGTACCCATTTGAGGTCTTGCTCTGTACGTATCATACCGTCACGAGGACCGCCCTTAGGATTAACCACGCCGTTGGCATCGTAATATTTTCCGCTACCCTTATAAATCGGGTAAACATAGAACTCGTTCAGCATGTGGCCCTCCAGGATTCTTTCTCTGCCTCCCGACGAAACTTCGCCAAGATTAGAATAATAAGCATCAGGATTGTTAGGGTCTGCACCCCATCCTGCAACATATTTACCCTTGTAGTCAGTTACGCGGTTCTGGTTCAGAGATCCGTTTACAGATACGCCGTATGTAACATCACCTATCTTGTCTTCCCAGCGCACTGTAGCCTCAAAACCCTTGTTGCTAACTCCGGCAAGGTTCTGCAGCGGAGCCACCTTGTCACCGAAAGTTAAGCCAATAGACGGACGAAGCAAAATGCCAGAGGTGCGCTTGTCATAATAGTCGATTACACCAGAGAGACGGCCGCCGAGAGTAGCAAAGTCGAGACCAATATCGAAAGTCTTTGTTGTTTCCCAAGTCACGTTCATGTTAGGCATCTTGCTCAAGAAGAAGCGTGGCACCTTCTGACCGCCCATTGTAACATATCCTGTCTCATACCATGACTGGTAAGCATAGTTGTCTACCGAAGCGTTACCCAACTTACCGTAAGATGCGCGCAGCTTCAAGTTGTCGAACACGTTAAGGAAAGAGTTCTTGGCAAACGGTTCCTCGCTGATGCGCCATCCTGCAGATGCAGATGGGAAGAATCCCCAACGGTTGTCAGGAGAGAAGCGTGAAGATCCGTCGTAGCGGAAGTTGGCCTCCAACAGATAGCGCGATGCAAAGGCATAGTTCAAACGTCCAAAATATGAACGGTAGGTGTAGCCTGTGAAGTTACCTCTGATGTATTCCTCTGAAGTAAAGGTGTTAAGGTCTGAGAGCGATGCGTCAATCATGCCCATTTTCTTGACATCGGTATTGCCGTCGCTGTTTTTTCCTTCCTCAAAACCTACAAGCACTCCGACATCGTGAAGTTTAGCAAAAGTATGGTTCCAGTTCAGGGTGTTGGTAAGTTTCCAGTTGTAATAATGATGGTAGTACATATAGCCCGACAATGTCTCAAGCGATGCCGGTGCGCTTACCACCTCTCCACGACTGAAGCTATAGCTCTCATTCTGACCCTGAGTAAGCTTATGCCGGCTGTTGAAATAGTCATAACCAAAATTGGTTTTCCAAGTGAAGTCCTTCAAGAACTTAACCTGAGCGTATGCTGTAGCGTATGCGTGAGTTGTCTTGAAATAGCTGTCACCGTCGCCATTGAGCAACTGCAATGGGTTGTGAGCGGCGCCATCCTCAACAGAAGTCTCAATACCACCGAACTTGCCGTCGTAGTAAGGGTATATACCTGGCACTGTCTTCAGGAACTCCCATGAAGAGAGAGCATCCACGTTATTGCGGTCACGGTCGCTATGTGTGCCCCACATTTGTGCTCCCACCTGCAGCCAGTCTGTAACGTCAGAAATCAACTTCAGGTTCATAGAGTATTTTTCCTCGCCCGAGCGTACAATCATACCAGGGTTGTCAAGATAGGTAAGACCCAAATTGTAGCGTGTGCGGGTATCCTTGCCAGAGAGTGACAAAGAATGCTCCTGCATCACCTTGGTCTGATAAATCTCATCGTACCAGTCGGTATTCGGATAAGCAACATAGTTTGGGTATCCAGACTCAGCAATGCCGTTTGGATTAGCCTCAGCCGCACGCCACTGATCTATAACCGATGTAGGATATTTTCCCTCGGTGCCGATATTCTCGCAAGCCTCGTTCACAATAGACATGTAGTCGGCATAGTTAGACATAAAACGGACCAGTTTAGAAGGCTTGTTGATAGACAAGCGTCCGGAATAGCTTACGTTGACCTTGCCGTCGGAACCGCTCTTGGTTGTAACGAGAATTACACCGTTGGCACCACGGTTACCATAGATGGCGCAAGATGCAGCGTCTTTCAGCACAGAGATGCTTGCAATGTCCATCGGATTTACGTCAGACAGGCTCATCTCCATTCCGTCTACCAATACAAGAGGACTTGCATCGTTCATGGTTCCTACACCACGGATATTTATAGAAAATCCCTCAGCGCCCGGCTTACCAGAGCCTTGCAGAATGTCAAGACCGGCAGCCATACCCTGCAGAGCCTGAGCTGCTGTGGTTACAGGACGAGAATTGGTTTCTTTAGCCAAATCAACAGATACAACCGAACCTGTAAGGTTTACTTTCTTCTGTGTGCCATAACCCACAACGACAACTTCCGTCAGCTCGTTTTTCTCTTCCGTCATTGTCACAGTCAGGTTGTTGGCTGCACGCATAGTGATGTCCTCAAATCCGACATAAGAAAATGTCAGCTGGCTGTTTGAGCCACTAACATTCAGAGAGAACGCACCATTCATATCCGTTATAGCGGCATTCTGGGTGCCGGCTTCTTTCACAGTGACACCAATAAGCGGCTCGCCTGTGCTGTCGAAGACTTTTCCACCCACAGTTTTCTTTTGCTGCTGCACGCTCTGGGTATTGTCTAACAAGATCTTTCCATTCTCGGCCTGCATTGGAGACGCGGCAAGAAGCAAAGCAAAACCTGTTAGCGACAAGAACTTGGTTCCTTGCTTAGGCATAGAGTTGTAAACTCTTGTTTTTTCATTGGTTAGATTTTTTTTCATATTATAATAGATGAGTTTACTCTAAAAAGTCGGCAAGCCGACCTATGATTAATATTATATTTGTT
>CABSIA010000054.1 GCA_902477645.1 uncultured Prevotella sp.
CCATAATCATAGCCAGACTTGTTGTTCATGTCGTGGAACAACTCATACCCGCCTTGCAACTCCACGTGCAGATATCCTGCCTGCGCTCTGCTGTCTGTAGCAAATAACAGAGTGAGTAGACATAACTGAACGAATATGACAAAATTATTATTTCTCATAAGTTTATTTCTTTGGATTATACAAGTCGGCAATTTTCTGAAGGTCGCTTGGCTTAATATCCTTGTTCTTCAGCTTTTCGCACAATTCGGGATCATCAGAAAGATATTCCATCAACAATGTTCGCCAATGTTTTGAGCCACTTCCCTGATATCCTATTACTCGTCCGTTCTCATCGCCTTTTTTTCTTGCAATGAAAACAATGCTTCCGTTCTGCACACTGGTTATAGTCAGAGTTCCGTCACTCGGAATGCTATATTTATAGCTACAGCAATAAAATTCCACATAGTCACCCTGCGAATCTACAGCCATCCACTGCGGAGAAACCACTTTGGTCTTCTTGGTGGAGAACATTTTGTTTGTAACGTATGGAACCGAAACAAGATAGTGGCATTTATCGGTATGCGTTTTCTTCCATACTCCAAGCACTTCTATGTCTGTATTCTTCAGTTTCAGTTTTTTCCCGTCTGTTGTCGTCATACGTATATTCTTTGTGTTGCATTTCGGCATTTTCACACGCCCTGTATATTCTGTGCCGTCTTTCATCAGCACACGTCCCTCTTCCTTGTCGGTGGCATCTTTTATTATGCCATATATCTGGCAACTGTTTGTCAAGGGAACAACGAGAAGCAGCGGAAGAAAATAAAACAGCTGCCTCATAGATTGCAAAATTCGTTTCATAAGCTAAGATATTAAAGTTTTACTAATAATGTCACTTTCGTGCCTACAAAATAAAACAATAAAAACGAAAAAACTCTCAACATATGTTGAGAGTTGCATGTTTGGGATAAAATTTTTATGTTTTTTATCTAAAAACGAACTTATACTATCTCTGGTTTCTTCTTGCCAGTTTTATTATTGTTTGCTTTTCCTCGCCTCCTACTTTGCCACTTGCATATATTGTTCCATAATATCCATAAGTATTATTTCCTGTTTCCAATTCTGCAAAACGGATAGTTATTACATTGTCTTCAGACAGAGATACATATATTCCTGTTTCTTCGGGCGTTGCCTCTGTTTCAGAGCTACCACCATCTTCACGAACGTATGGTTTTTGGTAACTGCATGAAATATGAGTTCTATCGCAATTATTACATTTCAGTTTCACTTCGTTCTCAGAAAAGTCTGTAAGTACATGATACCATTTCTCACCACCACCATCTGCTCTCGGTGAATAGTAACCAATATATGTAATATCTGGTAAGGTGTTTTCAATCACGTCAAATAGCAGTGGTGCCTCTTTCTCCTCCTCACAAGCACAAAAAGAAAGTGCAAATAGAAGAAATAAAAATAGTTTTTTCATAAAAGTAATAATTGCATAATTATGTTTTTTTATCAAAAAGTATCTCCTTGCGGATGCGGCTAAGATGCGTTGGCGTAATTTTCAGATAAGAAGCAATGTCTTTTACAGAGTACATTTCAAACAACTCATGATGTTCTGCAATAAGTTGCTTGTACCGTTGTTTGGGAGAGGTGATATAAGATTCTATCAACCTTTCATAGACTTGATTAAAAAGCTGCTCACTCGTTTTTGCTACAATAAACTCAAAATCAGGGTCTCGCCGAACCCGTTCTCTAAGTTCGCATGTCGGCAAAGAGTAAATATCACATGGAGAATTTGCTATAACCGACACTTTTGAGGGAACGCCATAAACAGAATTAGGGAAATCGGCTACAAACTCTCCGGCAAATTCCAGATTGATTATATGCTCGTTGCCGCCTATGTCATTTGCAATGTATTTAAGTGTACCAGTTTTTACAAAACCTACAAACCGTCCTATATTACCTGCTTTCAAAAAGAAATCCCCTGTTTCATAATGGCGTAACTTTCCCTCCCGTTGGCACATCTCACGCCAAAAGTCAGCATCAATTTTATCCATGTATTGATTAAATCTCGCCATAATATTGGCTTAGTAGAAAAAAAATACTGGGGATAAGAGCAAATACCGTTCAACGGATGTTCCACTTATTTTCTTATTTCTGTTTTTTCCTCTGTCATCATGCCCTCAACGTACAAGCGTGTCATTTCTGGATTACCGTTGGTACGTATGGTTATTGACTTTTTGAAATGTCCGGGGAATTTACCTTTGCCGTTATAGGTGATTTTTATCTCACCTGACTTTCCTGGCAAAATGGGAGTCTTTGTGTATTCGGGTACTGTACATCCGCAACTTGCCACAGCCTGATTTATCACCAGTGGGGCATCGCCAACGTTGGTAAATGCAAACTTGCATTCTTGCACAGGTGTGGCTTCGCTAAACGTGCCGAAATTGTGTGATATTTTGTTGAATTTTATTTTTGCCTCTTTCTGCTGTGCCATGGCTGTGCCTATAAAGGCAACAAGCAAAATGGCGATGGTTAAAATCTTCTTCATAATAGTGTTTTTATTTTGTATTTACCTATCTGACGTGCAAAGTTATAAAAAGTTTATAATACGGTGCTTTTATTGCGGCTTGTTTTACATTATTTAACCCAAATGGCGCATTTTTGCGAAACGCATATAGACGTAATAAAGATAAGTTCCCAGTATGACTATTTTCCTGATTTCTGCAAAAGTCTATAATACTCGGTTGCGCCAAGCAGGAAGCATCCTGTGCCATAGTCCTCGAAGTCGGGCACGCTGGTGTATGTCACGGGCTGCCCGGCCGAAGGCATGCACGCTCTCTGTTTCGAGTGCCTTCCATGCCTTGTCGGCTATTGGGCGGTATTGTTTTTCTTTGAGCAGACCATTGCGCATACCCCATGCCATACCATAGAGGAACAGAGCGGTGCCCGTGGTCTCCTTGCCGCCGTATGTGGCTGGCGACACGAGGCTTACGTTCCAAAAACCGTCTTCTCTCTGGCACGATGCGAATGCCTGGCTCATAAGCAGGAAGTCTGCTTTCAGCTCTTTATAGTATTTGTCTTTTTTGCCTATGATGTCCATGACCCTGACCAGTGCGGCATATACCCACCCGTCGCCGCGGCTCCAGTAACAGTCGTTTCCGTCGGATTCTTTATATGGAGGCACATAGTCTTTGTCGCGCCACCAAAAACCTGTTTTTTTATTGTAAAGTCCGCCTCCGCACACATTACGGCTCCAGCGGTATGACTCCATTGCGTAGTCAAGGTATTTGCGGTCGCCGGTATGCTTGTAAGCCATGGCATATAGCGGCATGGCCATTTGTATGGCGTCTATCCATGTCCAGTAGTCGTGTCTGCCAGAGGCTATCTGGTTGTCGAGGTTCTCAATGACTTTTGCCATTGCGTTCTCCTTATTTGTATATGGCAGAAGCATATAGTAGGTCTGTCCGCAGCACTGATCGTCGGCATCGGTCGTCTTGACTCCGTTTCTTGGTGTCCACTGGTGGAAGTTGGCCCATCGCAGCGCATAGTCAACATATTCTTTTTGCGGGTCTATGGCGTTCAGATCCATGAGTCCCTCGTAATAGACGGCTCTTGTCCAAAGCGAGCTTGGCCTGATTTTTCTGACAAAGGTAGGCTTTGTGGGGTCGTCATACTTTGCCATGAAGTATTTGTTGGCTTTACGTGCCGTTTCGAGCACCTGTTCGCAACTTTGCGCATAGCCCGCTATTGCCAACGACAAAAGGGCTGCAAAAGAGATGATTTTTTTCATGTAGATAATCGGTTAAGTTTGTTTTATGTCGGCAAAGATACTAAATAAACGCCATAATATATAGTTTGGCCGATATTTTTTTCTTTCTTTCAAAGAAATATTGTATTTTTGCATGGTAAAATACAGACTGGCTGCTTGGCAACAGGCTTTGCCGGATGTTGTTTGCGTGAAAAATAGGAAATAACAGATACTATAATAAAATATGTATAGAAGCAATACTTGTGGAGAGTTGAGACTCTCCGATGCCGGAAGGGAAGTAACCCTTGCCGGATGGGTACAGCGAGTAAGGAAAATGGGTGGTATGACATTCGTTGACCTCCGCGACAGATATGGTTTGACACAGCTCGTGTTCAACGAGGCTGAGGACGCAGAGCTTTGCGAGCGCGCCAACAAGCTGGGCAGAGAATTCTGCATACAGGTTGTCGGCACAGTTGGAGAGCGTCAGAGTAAAAATCCTAAAATGGAGACAGGAGACATCGAAATTCTCGTAAAGGAGCTTAATGTGTTGAGCGACAGCCTTACACCTCCTTTCAAGATAGAAGATGATACCGACGGCGGTGACGACATAAGGATGAAGTACCGCTATCTTGACCTTCGCCGTCCGGCTGTGCGCAGCAATCTTGAGCTGCGTCACAGAATGACAATCCTTATCCGTAATTTCCTCGACAGCCAGAATTTCATAGAGGTTGAGACTCCTATTCTTATTGGCTCGACACCTGAGGGCGCACGCGACTTCGTGGTACCGTCACGCATGAATCCCGGACAATTCTATGCTCTGCCGCAGAGTCCTCAGACTTTAAAGCAGCTGCTTATGGTGGCAGGTTTCGACAGATATTTCCAGATAGCAAAGTGTTTCCGTGACGAGGACTTGCGTGCCGACCGTCAGCCAGAGTTCACACAGATTGACTGTGAGATGAGTTTTGTAGACCAAGAGGATGTTATTGAGCTTTTCGAGGAAATGGCCCGTCATCTGTTCCGTGAGATACGTGGCGTAGAGCTTCCAAAGCTTGAGCAGATGCCTTGGCACGAGGCTATGCGCCGCTTCGGTAGCGACAAGCCGGATCTCCGGTTTGGTATGGAATTCGTAGAGCTTATGGACGTTTTGAAGGGTACAGGCTCATTCAGTGTGTTTGACGAGGCTGCGTACATTGGCGGTATTTGTGTTCCCGGTTGTGCCGACTATAGCCGCAAGCAGCTCAACGAGCTGACAGATTTTGTAAAGCGTCCTCAGATTGGTGCCAAGGGACTTGTGTACATCAAGTTCAATACAGACGGAACAGTAAAGAGTTCTATAGACAAATTCTATACAGAGGAACAGCTTTTGAAGGTGAAGGAGGCTGCCGGCGCAAAAGACGGCGACTTGGTTCTGATACTCAGTGGCGACAATGTAAACAAGACACGTGTGCAGCTCTGCTCGCTGCGTCTTGAGATGGGCGACCGTCTCGGACTACGTGACAAGAATGTCTTCAAATGCCTGTGGATTGTCGACTTCCCGCTTTTCGAGTGGAGCGACGAGGAACAGCGTCTCATGGCTACTCATCATCCATTTACAATGCCCAACCCTGACGACCTGCCGTTGCTCGACAGTCACCCGGAGCAGGTTCGTGCCAAGGCATACGACTTTGTGTGCAACGGAATTGAGGTTGGTGGCGGCAGTCTCCGTATTCACGATACCAAACTGCAGGAGAAGATGTTTGAGGTTCTCGGTTTCACGCCAGAGCGTGCTCAGGCACAGTTCGGCTTCCTTATGAATGCCTTTAAATACGGTGCGCCTCCTCATGCTGGTCTCGCTTTTGGGCTCGACCGTTTTGTCAGCATCATGGCAGGTCTCGACAGCATCCGTGACTGCATAGCATTCCCGAAAAACAACAGCGGACGCGATGTGATGCTTGACGCCCCATCGCCTATCGACGATAAGCAACTTGATGAGCTGCAAATAAAGGTTGACTTGAAATTGTAGATGTCTTTTAAATTGATATATGTCAAGAAATGTATGATTATCAACAAATTAGCATTTCATGGCGTGCTTTTTCTGTCAAAATATAATTGCTGTGTAAAGAAAAAACATTACCTTTGCAATCAGAAAGGTTAATAGGCGATGTGAAATTGCTGAAAAGTTTAATTTTTTTTATTTATTATGGCAGAAAAAAAAGCTACAACAAAGGCAGCTGCAACAAAGACAACCGCAGCTAAGACAACAACAAAGAAGGCACCTGCTAAGAAGTGCGCAACAAAGTCAGAGGTAATGGTAGACGCTGAAAACGCAGGTTTCCGTGCAGGTGATGTTTATCAGGCTCTGTCTGCAGCTGGTGCAGCTCTATCAGTAGCAGAGTTGGCTAAGGCAACAGAAAAGACCGAGACCGAGGTTCTTCTTGGTATTGGCTGGCTTTTGAAAGAGGGTAAAGTAAAGGGTGACAACGGTAAGGTTGTTCTCGCTTAATACTCTGTTCTGAAAAATATCAGACATTAATAACTATTAAGATAAGGAGCCGCAACCATCAGATAAGATGATGCGGCTCTTTGTATTTTTCTACAACCGCCCAAAGGCTGGAGTGTATTAACAATAAAAATATCTGTTTTGGACTATCAGAGACAGTTAGTGGCTATTCTGAAGGAGGCTGGCGAAAAAGGTCTGCCTCTTAACAAGATAGCCCGCCATGTTTACAACTCTTCATGTACGCTTTTCGAATCTCCTTCGTTCGACAAGGTATATGCCGACCTTGCACAGTTTCTCTCCCGCCAGTCGCATCTTGCTGACGGAATGGTGAAACGCACCGGTACGAGAGGTGTATATGCGATAAATGACAGGTGGGCACTGTTTCGCCAGGTGGTTATAGATTTTGATGAACATACCACAGACGAAATATCACAACAACAGGATTCTTTTGTTGAAGACAAGTCGCTAACTCTTCCTTTGTTCGATTTTTAGTCTCCTGTCAGTAGAACCACACCTCGCTCCTTATTTTTGTAAAATCGCCTTGTCGCAGGTCTGTTTTGTCGATGAGGAAATACATTGTGCCGCAGTCGAAGAAACGCAGTCTCCATCTGTCGTCTTCCTGAATTGACAGTAGAGATATGGCATTTGGGTAGGCATCTGCCACCTCGCTTTCGAATGGTTGCCCGAGAAGTTCGTGGCAGTAGTCTTCAGCTGTGTCATTAAATCTTATTTCCTCAGCTTTTCTGAACACCGACTCGTCAGTGCCTTCCCATGTAATTTCGTATGGCTCTAATCCGTTTTCCTCTTCGGTGTATATCACACGAATCATATCGCCACTGTAGTTGTGAAGTGGCATTACGAGCGGAGCGTCCTCGCCGAGAAAATAGTCGATATCGGCAAAAAAATACAGCATACCATTGTGTGGCAGAAGTCCCTCGGTGTCATGTTGCGAAATATCTTTCAGCCTTATCTGGCAAATGAATGTCAGTGGCTGGCAATATTCTTCACCATCCTCATCTATATACGTTGTATAAGGGTAGGGAATTGTCAGTGGCAAATCTGGCGCCCCCCACCATTTGCTTTTGCCTGTAAGTGTCTCTGCCGTTTCGTGTGTGGTAATTTTTATAGGAGTCATAATCAATATTTATTGTCCTCAATTATTCCCATCAAGAAGTCAACGGCTCCATTTACGCCAAACTTTGTCACATCAAGCGTTACATCATAGTTGCTGCAGTTGTACCAGTCTTTTCCTGTGAAATTTTTTGTATAAAGCTCGCGCGTATAGTCGTTGTCCTCAATCATTATTCTTGCCTTCATCTCGTCAACGCCATATTTTTCCATTATTCTGGCTATGCGCCTGTTGAGAGAAGAATGGAGGAAGAAGCTCAGTTTGTTGGGATGCCTTTTAAAGACATCGAAACCGCATCTTCCAACAACAACGCAGCTTTCTTCGTCTGCAATTTGACGCATGGCGGCCATTTGTGCATAAAACAGCTGCCTGCTTGTTATTTCCCTGATGCCGGTAGAATATTGGCTGACATCGGCAAATGCCTGATAAAACCTAGAGAAATCTTCCCACCACGATGGTCTCCTATTCTCCAGTTCCGTTGCCTCTTGCTCTGTAAGGTTGAATTTCTTGGCTACAGCTGACAGAATTTGTTTGTCTATAAGTTTCACCCCAAGCCTTTTTGCAAGTTCTGCACCAATCTCGTGTCCGCCAGTTCCAAACTGTCTGTTCACGGTAATTACAAATCGCTCGTTTCTGTTCATGGCAAATAGTCTTAGTTAAACAATGTATGGCAATCAGCGATTGCTAAGGCAAACTTAGATGATTTTTCCCAATCAGACAAGTGTTTTGTGGTTTAACTTATTGTTTTTACGAATTTTTAATTATTGGTGTCAAAAATAGATACTGGCTCATAATGTCAACAATACATAACGGACTCTATTAAAGATAACTCATAGAGTCCGTATGTAATCCAATGCTTAGTTTCTATACTCAGTCGGTGTCATACCAACCAGCTGTTTGAACATGCGGGTGAAGTGTTGTGGATATTGAAATCCCAGCTTATAGGCCACCTGATTGATTGTAAGTTTCTTGTCGCTCACGTATTGCTTAGAGATGTCTATGACCTTGTTCTGGATATACCTCTGCGCCGTGAGTCCGGTCTCCTTCTTGATGAGGTCGCCGAAATATCCTGAAGACAGGAATACCTTTTCTGCAAAGAATGCGACAGACGGCAGTCCCTTGCGCTCAGCCTCGCCACTGCTGAAATACTCTTCCAATTCGTGCTGGAACCTGTTCATTATATCGCTGTTCACCTTGTGGCGGGTAATGAACTGGCGGTCGTAGTAACGCATGCAATAGTCCAACAGCAGACTTATGGAATCAGTGATGAGCGTCTGAGAGTGTTTGTCTACAGGATGCAGCAACTCTTCTTGAATACTGTCTAACAGGTCGCTGACGATGCGCTGCTCGCGTTCTGAGAGATGCAGGGCCTCACGCTGGTCGTAGTCAAAGAATGTGTAGTTGTAGATGCGTTTTGCCAATGGCGTTCCATAGATAAGGTCTGGATGAAACAGCAGCCCTCGGGATTCTGGCATTGGTCTCGAGTCATCCCAATCAACAGTTACCACCTGTCCAGGCTTGAAGCTCACTACGGTGCCCGCCTGATAGTCGTACTTCTCTCGTCCGTAGCTTATACTGCAACCGTCACCTTGTTTCAGAAACAACGCATATAGTCCATAGTTCAGCTTGGAATGGTTCAGTCCGGACGCCAAGGTTTGATGGCTCACCACTGTAACCAGCGGATGCAGAGTCTCAACCCCGTGCAGCTTGTTATATGCCTCTACAGAATCTAATTGTATAATATGGTTTTCTGACATGTTGTTCTGCGGGTTCCGCTGTTTGCTATTTTAGATAGTCCTTGAAAAATGTCTCCAGCTTATCCCAAGGGATAAGGCTTTTTGCCTCACCATTACCCATGGGGCTTGTATATCCGCCGTCATAGAGGTCGCAATGAGATGCTGTGGGGACGATTAGCAACTGTTTGTTCTCTGGCACAGGGTTGGGCTTTCCTGTGAAATTATATCCCTCGGCCTTGCCTTCCACCATGTATTTGTAAGTGGCCTCTCCGAAGTATCGTGAGTGGGCCATCTCGCCATGCATCACCATCACGGCAGAGCGGATTTCGTTGATGTAGTAGAGAAAGCGTGAGTTAGCGTATGCCTGGGTGCCGATAATGCGCCATCCGTCGTTGCTGTTGCCGCTGCGCGCATGATAGCCGCGGTCTGTCTTGTAATAGTCGTAATAGTCTTTTACGAATTGCGGAGCATCATCGGGCAAAGGGTCAACAACACCGCCGGCCATAGCCTTTGGATCTTTCAAGCGCTGTCTGGCGAGAGCCTCACGTGTGGCATGGCGCGACTCCTCCTTGTCTTCGCTGTCAAAGTAGCCGTTGCCGGAAACTCTGGTCATATCGTACATCGTGCTTGCCACTGTTGCCTTAATGCGTGTGTCGGCAGCGGCTGCATTGAGAGCGATGCCGCCCCATCCGCATATTCCGATGATGCCTATCTTCTCTGCATCCACATTCTCTAATCCCGACAGAAAATCAACAGCAGCCATGAAATCCTCCGTATTGATGTCTACCGATGCCGTGCGGCGGGGGATGCCGTTGCTCTCACCTGTGTATGAGGGGTCAAATGCCAAGGCCACAAAGCCGCGTTCTGCCATACGCATGGCATAGAGGCCGCTTGCCTGCTCTTTCACAGCACCGAACGGGCCAGAGACTGCTATTGCCGGCAACTGCCCCTGGGCATTCTTTGGCTCATAAAGGTCTGCAGCCAATGTTTGGCCATACTGAGTGTCAAATGTCACCTTGCGGTGGCTCACCTTCTCGCTGAGCAGGAATACCTTATCCCACTCCTGCGTCAATGTCATGTTATATTCCATGTTATCATCTGTATTTTGTTCCTTTTTTGTGTAAGCTGTCAGCAATCCTACAGCAAGTATTGCTAAAAAGTATTTTCTCATAGAATTTGTATTCAGAATTTATATTTACCGGATTTGCTTTTTACCATTTTGGATTACTATACCTTTTGTTCCAGTCTGAGCGACGGTGCCTTGTAGGGTATAGGTTTGTGTATCTTTCCCAGTCTGTTGTTCTTCTTGAACCATTTTAATACCAGTCGGCTCGTGTATCGATAGTGTGACGCTTACATTATCACCACCAGCATGGAGCCACGTTTTAATGTCTCTCTGTGTCATGCCGTCAAGTTTTCCGATGCGTGTGAAGCTCCATGAGTTTGTGTCGTAGTAGATACATAGACTGTTTCCCAGATAGAGTATCAGGTCGCCAGGTGCAGTGGTAATTTGCTCGTTGTTTTGTGGGAATGTGTATCCCAGTGCCCCAACCTTCTCAAAATCACCATAGTCATGTGCCTCATAGGTGATGTCACCCTGTTTTAGTTGTCTGGCCAGTGCCTCCGTTGAGGAATTGCTGACGAGTGTTGCTGATTTTGTCACGCCATTAATGGTGATATATATTTTTGTTCCATATTATTATAAGAATTGAAATTTTGTGTCAGTAGCCAGTCATCAAGCAACGCAGTGCGGTTGGAGTGGTTGCTGTTGTTTATCCACAGGGCGTCACCCGCCCATGTGACACCAGGAAGCAGCCGCCTTGCGTCTGCCACCACTCCGCTTATGCCGCTGCTATGGCTTGACACAATAAGCCCTACAGTCTTGCCAGCGAGATTCTCGCTATTTTGGAATAGATAAGACTGCATGACTGCCGCCATTTGGCTCCACCAAAGTGGTGTTACGATGATGATATTCTGGTAGTCATCAAGATTGGTTGTCACGGGGTCTATGGACGGATAGCTTCCTGCGTCGTTTGGATTTGCTTTAATGGCGTTCAGCAGCTGCATGCCAATGGCATAATTATCGGCCTCATACCTCAATCCTTTCTCTGTGGGAAGAATTTCCTGTTGATCTGCCGGAATTTTAGCAGCAAGACTGTTTACTATGGCCTTGCAGTTCCCTGTATAACTGTAATACACTATTAATGTCTTGCCCATGTTGGATAGAGTCTGGTTGGTCTCCGCCTTAATCTTATGTTCAGATGAGCAACACGTTAGTAACATTGCTGTCAAAATCATTAATACCTGTCTCATAATATGAAATTATTATAGTTTTCCGGTTGCAAAATTACAATGATTTCACGGTAGTCGTCCTAAACGAATTGCTGAATGAACTACCAATATTGCAGGATTAGCCTCAAAATACGGATATTCTCCTGTGTTATAATAAATGCAGGTTAAATGATAGGGGGGCTGTTAACGTAAGTTACGTGTCTCAATATCTATTATCGGTACTTCCTGTCCATGAGTTATCGACCCTTATGTTTGCCGTTACCTCCTTTGATGTCTCAGAGCCATTGAAAAAATTTCCGGTGTAAACAGTTATGTAGTTTGTGGTGACAATGACATTTTCAAAAACTTTCTCGCATATAGTGTTGCCGCTGGTGTCAAGCGCCGTAACCGTGAATTTCATAGGTTTAGGCACCTCGTGTGGGAAAGTATAAACATCGAAAGATGTCTCAGTCCCTGTAACATCGCGATATTCTGTCTGTCGGCTGTTAACACATCCATACCCTGTCTGCCCGTCCAATGTTGAGGAGCCGCCAGTATAATAAAATTTCAGCTGTTTTACATTTTCTGGTATCTTGTCTTTTATAACAAGTCTGAACATTCCCGCAATTCGCTTAAGAAGAATATCAAGATTATTATTGTTGCCTGACGCCAGACTGATATTTTCATAATAGCGGAAAGTATCTGTAACTTTTCCACCAAATGCAATTTTTAGCAGGTTGGTACTTGTTGCCGCATCTTTGTTGGAGTAGCCTAAAACGAGCAGTGAGTATTATACTCAGGAGATGTTTAGATTTACGGTACCAAAACCACTGTCGGTAGATTTTTGATTTTTATAGAATACTCTCTCGCCATTTTGATATAGGGCAACGGTTACTCTTGTGCAGACATCATCCAGCGGCACATCACTTTGGGCTGTTTCCTGTCCGCTGTAGGCAAGACTCTCTACCCCGCCAACATTTATTGTAATTGACGCATCACCCGATGTGTCGTTGTTTCCGCCACCAGCATTCTCTTTTCCATCATTTCCCAGTAATTCTTCTAACGAGACTTTTTCGCATGCAGATAATGACAGCAAAACCAATAAAAGGGATATTATTTTTAAGTGTTTCATGGTTTTAGAAATGATGTAAAGGTTAGTAAATGATATATTTTAAGAAGTGCTGTTTTAATAAAGAGATTATGTCAGTTCATAAATTCCTGTTGGCACTTTACGTTTAAGCACTTCAACCACGAAGTCAACACCAGCAATAATACCGTAAGAGGCGAGAACCTGCTCTACAGTTTTCTTTGCAAGCTCAGGATGGTTGTTCTCGTCAGAAAGGTGACAAAGCCAGGCATGCCTCAGGTTTGGGGATGCGTTTTCGGCAATTGCCTTTCCACAATCAGTGTTGCTCAGATGTCCCCTTGGCCCAAGAATTCTTTCTTTCAGATGTTGAGGATAGTGTCCGCCTTTCAGCATTTCCACATCATGGTTGGCTTCAATGACAAGATAGTTGGCAGATTTGATATACTGCTTCATCTCGTCGGTAACGGTACCGGCATCAGTAATCAGACAGAAGGTTATCCCCTCGGCCTCTATCTGATAACCTACATTATCGAAACTGTCGTGAGGAACATTGAATGGTGTTATGGTAAAATCACCAATCTTAAAT
This sequence comes from uncultured Prevotella sp., assembly GCA_902477645.1. Lineage (GTDB taxonomy): Bacteria > Bacteroidota > Bacteroidia > Bacteroidales > Bacteroidaceae > Prevotella. Next base: position 13,019 of record CABSIA010000054.1, read on the forward strand.
ACTGTTTTTGTCTCAATTATCTTGGCAAGTCCTCCGGCAATCTTGTTTTTAACACACCAGTTGCCGTTTATGCCTGCATGTACCTTTCTTGTGGCATATACAGGCAATTGGTAATCTTTGCTCAGGCTTCCGACAGATTTTACGTGGTCGGCATGGTCATGAGTCAGTATTATGTTGTGTATTTGTGACAGCGAGAGTCCATAATCGCGTAAATGCTTTTTCAACGTTCTTATACCTATGCCCGCATCGATAAGAATTGCGTCATTGTCGGTATAAAGCAAATAGCAATTGCCGCTACTTCCACTGCCCAAAGATATGAATTGTAGCATTGTTCGTTTTTATTTTGTACAAAATTACAGAAAAGGTTTGAATTTACAAAATTATTTAGCTACCTTTGTCGATAATTAATGTTTTTAATAATGAAAAAACGAATATCCATATTTTTATCTTTCTTTTTGTCTTTATTTCTTGTTGCCTGTTGTAATGGGAAGAACGGAGAAGAAGTTATAGCGGAGAATGTTCAGACATTTGCATCTGCATACTACAATTGGGATTTTCCTGCCGCAGCCCAACTTGCAACAGACGACTCACAGCTTTGGCTTCGATATTTGGCATCGCAGGTAGACACTGTAGATATTGCCGCTATAAGAGATAAGGAGAAAGCTGCGGAGGTTGAGATATTATCGTTGGATATGGAAGGAGAGAATAGCGGAAATGCTACTGTTGTAGTGAGAAACTACCTGGCAATGGACAGTATTGGTAAAATTCCTGTATGCAGGGATGCTGATACTGTAACAATAGAGATTATCATGGGCAAAATTAATTGTAACAGCATAACATATAAGAGATGAAGCATTAAGACTGGATATTGCCAGTTTTGCTTCACCTCTTATTCTGTAGATATTTTTTACAGGCTGCTTACCACTTCTTGCTGCGTATCTCCTCAAGGGCTTTTACCCAATTTGTGTCGAGTGAGAAACGGGTAAGGTATTCTTCATTGTTGACGTATGACTGCACGAGCTCAAGATCCATATCGTTGAACAGCGGATGGTTGAGCGAGGCATTCTTAAATCTTGCCACAACAATGTCTTTTGCTTCCTCTTTGTTAGCTTCAGACAAACGCTTTACAAATAGATTGACAAACTCGTACATGGCATACGATTGCTCGTTAATCATTGCAATGTTGTCGTTGAAAACTTTTAGGTCGTTAGTGTCTTTCAGAACCTCATCGCGTACTTTCATCTTCAGGTAGTCGACAACATTTACTTTGAAATAGGCGATACGCCGGCTCTGGAGGTCTTGCTTTTGGTCGTCAACAACCAACTTTGATATTCTCTTTATTTCGTTGGCTACATCCTGAGCCTTCGCATGTCCTGCCATCAGAAGAGATATGGCAAGAAAGAAAAATAGTTTTTTCATTGTTCTATTATTTATTAATTATTAAATTCCAAACTAAGCCGAAACAAGTTGCAGTCTATGGATATCTCACCTCAAAGACCTCATAGCCTTATAACCTCACATGGCATTTCAGGAATATGCTGTGGTCTATGCATTCCGGCAATTCTTCCTGATAGTGTGTCACCATGATAAGAGTTTTTCCACGCCGTTTGCAGAATGCGTTTATCACATCCTTTACCAGCTGACGGTTTGTGTTGTCAAGACCGTGCAGAGGCTCATCGAGAATTAGCAGTTGAGGGTCTTTGACAAAAGCCCTTGCAAGGAGTACAAGCCTTTGCTCGCCCGATGAGATTTTTATAAAACTGCGGTCTGCAAGGTTACTTATTCCGAAAATATCCATCCAGAACAGGCACTGCTCATATTCTTTGTCTTCTGGTTTAACGTAAAGTCCCACAGAATCTTTCAGCCCACTTGCCACTATTCTCAGACATGGCATGTCGCGCTGATACGAGCGGTGCATTTCCGGTGACACATATCCAATATGTTTTTTAATGTCCCAGATGCTCTCGCCGGTTCCACGCTCGTTGTCGAAGAGCGTTATGTCGCAGGCGTATCCTTGTGGATTGTCGGCACAAACAAGGCTGAGTAGGGTAGACTTGCCTGCTCCGTTCTGTCCTGACAGTGCCCATCGCTCGCCGTTTCGTACGGTCCAGCTCAGGTCTTTCAATATTGTCCGTTCGCCATATACAATGCTGACGTTTTTCATGCCGACAACAACATCGGCATTGTAGTCAGCAGCATTGTCTGGCAGTTCTGTTATAGCCTGTTCTTTCTGTTTGCTTAGAACATGTGCGGGGCATGGCGTTTGGCTGCTTATATATTCTTGCCGTGTTATTTTCTTGCCGACCGTCATGTTGTCAACCTCAACAACGTGTGTGATAAATTCTGGAATGTCATCGGTTTTTGACAATACGAGAATTATCTGCAGCGCCGTCTCTCTGCTCAGTTCTGTGAGTAGAGCAGACAGTTGCTCTCTGCTTTCGTTGTCAAGTCCGATAAACGGATTGTCCATTATCATAACTCTTGGCTCGGCGAAAAGCATTGTGGCAAGTTTTAGTTTCCGCAATTCTCCGCTTGAGAGCAAAATGACATATTTGTCGAGAAAATGCTCCATTTGGAACAGACTGTATATGTGCTGTTGCCACCGCCGGCGTTCGGGAGTATCTTCTCCTGCCGTTATGTAAGCCTCCTCGAGTTTTTCGCTGACAATCGGAGTCTCTGCGTCAATCTCTTGCTGGTTCCACCGCTGTTGCAGATAGTAGGTACGGTCGTTGTCGCCTCCGTAAGTGTCACGGAAAGCTATGTATTTTATGTTGTCGCTTACGAGCGGTTTTGTGCTTGGTGCAAAATCATATTCCGGGTCGTGCATGAGCAGCGGATGACGGCCTACGATGATGTTTACGAACATCGACTTTCCGCCGCCGTTAGGCCCCACAATGGCAATGTGCTCTCCGTCTGCAGTCTCAAAATCTACAGGCTTTGCCATTCTCCATTCAGGCATTCGGGTTACTCCGTTTTTTATGCTGATTATTTTTTGCATTTGCTGTTTGTTGTTGGAGAGTTAAGGGTAGTTATGGGAAGATAAGGGGCGTATTCTTATCTCCTTTTATTTCCTTTTTATCTCCTTTTTCTCCTTCTGTGTCCTTATTTGTTATGCGCGACTGGTTTTTGTTGACGAAATCTTTCCAGCCTCTGTAGTGAGTGTCGGAAGCAGGATTTCCCATCTGCATGAAGTGGCAATAAGCTGCACCCAGCGCATCGGTTGCGTCCATAAATTTCGGCATGTCGTTCTCGTCAAGATGTAGCAGCCGCATGAGCATTCCTGCCACCTGTTCCTTGCTTGCCGAGCCATTTCCCGTTATAGCCATTTTAATTTTCAGTGGTGCGTATTCGTGAATAGGTACCGAATGGTGTATGGCTGCTGCAATTGCGACTCCCTGCGCGCGTCCGAGCTTTAGCATCGACTGCACGTTTTTTCCGAAGAATGGCGCCTCGATAGCCATCTCGTCGGGCAGGTAAGAGTCTATTATGCCTGTTACCCTTTCAAATATTTTGCCCAAACGCAGATACGGGTCGGCAATTTTTCTCATGTCAATGACTCCCATTGCCACCATTTCTGCTTTGTTGCCCTTAGCTTTGACTACTCCATATCCCATCACGTTGGTTCCGGGGTCGATGCCAAGAATTATTTTTTCTGCTTTTACCGTTTTATCTGTAGAAGCCATGATTATCTGTCAATATACGGATTGTGAGCCACCTCGTAGCCAATGGTCGTCTCAGGTCCGTGTCCTGGCAATATGCGCGTCTGGTCGGGCAACTGACTAATCATTCTGAGACTTTGAATTAGCATAAACATCGAGCCGCCGGTAAAATCGGTGCGGCCGATGCTGTTGTTGAAAAGGGTGTCACCAGAGAAAGCAACATTCTCATCCTCACAGTAGTAGAACACGCCGCCTGGTGAGTGTCCGGGAGTCTCAATCACCCTGAGACTGTGAGTGCCGAAGTCTATGGTGTCGTTCTCATGCAGGAAACGTCCCACAGAAGGCATCTCGTAGTCGATGCTTGCACCGACTACAGCCAG
>CABSIA010000055.1 GCA_902477645.1 uncultured Prevotella sp.
TAAGATTAATAATCTGTTGACCGTAAGATTAATAATCTTATCGCCAACGCAGCCGCATGCGTTTTTAAACGGACACCAATGACTCAGGCAACATATACGGAAGAATACCGCAAAAGCGTCAAGAATAATTACCAGACATGAGCGTCCGGCAGCAAGTTTTGTTTATCTCATGCTGTTCTCAAGGTGTTTCCTGATCTCGGCAATGAACCCGGCGGAGCTTACGGCACGTGGCTCCACGCCCTCCATAAGGCTTACAAGGTCTTTCGTTACGATGCCGTCGGCAAGAGTGTCGAGGCAAGCCTGCTCGAGCTTGTTGCCGAAACTGGCGAGTGCCTTGTTGCCGTCTATCTCGCCACGCTTGCGCAGTGCGCCGCTCCAGGCAAAAATTGTAGCCATAGGGTTAGTCGATGTCTCCTCGCCTTTCAGGTATCGGTAGTAGTGGCGTGTCACGGTGCCGTGGGCTGCCTCAAACTCATAGTTTCCGTCGGGACTTACAAGCACGCTCGTCATCATGGCAAGCGAGCCGAAAGCCGTAGACAGCATGTCGCTCATCACGTCGCCGTCGTAGTTCTTGCAAGCCCAGATGAAACCGCCTTTCGAGCGGATTACACGCGCTACGGCATCGTCAATCAGAGTGTAGAAATAAGTTATGCCGAGGCGCTCAAATTCGGTCTTGTATTGCTGTTCGTAAATCTCGTCGAAAATTTCTCTGAACCGTGCGTCATATTTCTTCGATATGGTGTCTTTTGTGGCAAACCACAAGTCTTGTTTGGTATCGATGGCGAACTTGAAGCAAGAATGGGCGAACGACGCGATAGATTTGTCGGTGTTGTGCATTCCCTGTATCACTCCCGGAGCGTCGAACTCGTGGATGACAATTTCCTCTTTCTTTCCGCTTTTGCCCTCAAACACGAGTTTTGCCACTCCTGCCTCCTCAGCCTTTATCTCCACGTTTTTGTAAACATCGCCGTAGGCATGGCGGGCTATGGTTATCGGCTTTTCCCAGTTTTTTACAACTGGACGGATAGACGGAATGGTGATTGGGGCACGGAACACGGTGCCGTCGAGGATGGAGCGTATGGTGCCGTTAGGACTTTTCCACATCTTGTGCAGATGGTACTCGTCCATTCGCTGTGCGTTAGGTGTGATAGTGGCGCACTTCACGGCAACCCCGTATTTTTTTGTCGCCTCTGCCGATGCTGTCGTAACCTCGTCGTTTGTCTTGTCCCGGTTGGGGAGTCCTAAGTCGTAGTATTCTGTTTTTAGCTCTACAAATGGAAGAATAAGCTCGTCTTTTATCATCTTCCACAAAATTCTTGTCATCTCGTCACCGTCCATCTCTACGATGGGTGTTGTCATTTTAATTTTTTCCATGTATGTGTAGAATATAAATGGGACTCCTGTAATCCCGTTTGTTGTGTCATAATGTGAGAATTGTGGGTGCAAAGGTAACAAAAACAACACGAAAAACAAAGATGTGCTGTTTGTTTTTCGTGTTGTTGGCGCAAATTGTGTTAAAACGACAACTGTGTTATCTGGTGATTGATGCCTGAAAACAGTATCAGACATCAATAAACTTTATATTTACGTACAATCTTGTCTATCTGACCTACATAATAGAACGGAAGGTTGATGAGTCGGAATGATTTGTTGGCTGGGGCTGGAGTTGTGATATCCTGCACGGAGAACGCTCCGCTCCATATACGTATTGCTAAAACATGCCGCTCGCTGTTGTTGACAAAAACATGCAATGAGCGTAAACGGGAATTTGTTCCCGCTTTCACCTCTATAGGTATGATGTCGGTGCCGTCTATCCATATAAAGTCAATTTCTGCAGTGGCGCCTTTCTTGTCTCTAACCCAGAAGTATTGGCTGTCAAAATACAGTTTGTCAAGGACAGGGCGTAACTCTTGAGCTACGATATGCTCTGCTGCACGGCCTCGCCATGTATCAAGTAATTCTTTGTTTTGCAAGTGTTCTATCTGAATGCCTGCATAAAAGTTTGTGAGTCCAGTGTCTACCATTACTAATTTAGGCGCACGCCGTTTTGCAGGCAGGGCAGGAGCTGTTGCAGAGGTGACAGGGTAGTCAAGTGACAGTAGGAATGCTCTTTCAAGCAAATCCATACCTTCGTGTATCTGTGTCGCCGTATAGTTGCTGTTGCCAAAACAGCCAAAAGTGATGGTTTCTGCTGCGGAAAACCATGACGTAGAGAGAATGTGGCGAAGCAATTTTACTTGCTCAGCATTTTTTGCAAATTTTTCCGCATCTTCATTATACCCTTTTAATAGCGAATTGTAGATGGGTGATAATTTCTCTATGTCGTGTGACTCAATATATTTGCTTACCGCCTCCGGCATTCCGCCTATCAGCGAATATGTGTTGAAAGCCTCAATCATCTCCTCGTGTATTACGTCAGGCACAGAAAGTTCTCGTAGCATATTCGACCACGACTCTCCCTCTTTGGCATCAATATACTCCACAAAAGAGAATGGACGCAGTGTTAGATACTCTACACGGCCCACAGGAAAGGAAATGTGTTTTTTTGTAAGGCTCTGTAACCTGCTTCCCGCAGCGATAACATATACCCATGGTAAATCTTCGTAAAAATAACGTAACATCGCAACGGCTGCAGGTTCTTCTTGTATCTCATCGATAAAAAGCAGAATTTTTTTGTTTTTATCCTGCACTATATGATGCTTCAGGCACAGATACTGCCATAACTCCTCAACTTTCCTGAAACGTCGAAATATATCGGCATCTGTCTTCTCAAGATTTAGAGCTATAAAAGAATCAAATTCTTTGCCAAACTCTTTAACAAGCGTGGTCTTTCCGACCTGTCTTGCACCTCTAAGTACAAGAGGTTTGTGGTGTGGATTATCATGCCATTCTCTCAACTGGCTTGTCAGTTCCCGTGTATACATGTGCTAAATGTTTGGTGTCCAGTTGCAAAGATACATGTTTTTTTGAAAGCATAGGCAACTTTCAAGAAAAATCTTTCTAAAGCATAGGCAACTTTCAAGAAAAATCTTTCTAAAGCATAGGCAACTTTCAAGAAAAATCTTTCTAAAGCATAGGCAACTTTGATAAAAAAGTATAGGCCGTGGACATATCTGAGAGCAACCAATTGTCTATCCGAGATATTTAAGCAGTATTTTTGTGTTGCCGCTCTGTCTGATTTTCAGCAGACTGCGTTCCCTTATCTGTCTTACCCTCTCTCGTGTCAGCGTCATTTCGCTTGCTATCTCGTCGAGGGTTTTCTCCGGTGTGCCAATTCCGAAACTTTCTTTCAGAATTTTCAAGTCTTTCCCGTGCAGGATAGTACCGAGCAATGCCTCAACATCGTGCTCCATTGACTGCTTGTCAATCCCTCTGTCTGTATGCGTGTCTTCAGATATGAGTCTGTCTGCCATTGAGTTGTCGTCGCCGTCGTTTAGCGGTGCGTCAATGCTTGTCTCCTTTCCGTCAGATGCCATACTTTGTGATACTTTCTCTTCCTCAATGCCTGTAATCTCCGCCAATTGTTCTGTTGACGGCATGCTGCCGTATTTCTGCAGGAAATTGGAGATTGCCTGGTTTATGCGCATGATGCACCCCATCTGGTTGAGCGGAATTCTTACGAGCCGCCCCTGCTCGGCCAAAGCCTGCATAATGCTTTGCCTTATCCACCATACGGCGTATGATATGAATTTGAATCCCCGTGTCTCGTCAAATTTATCAGCAGCTTTTACCAGCCCGATGTTCCCCTCGTTGATGAGGTCGGTTAGTGAAAGTCCCTTGTGCTGATATTGCTTTGCCACAGATACTACGAAGCGCAGATTGGCCTTAACCAGTCTTTCGCGCGCCTTCTCTCCCTCCAGTCCGCCCATGTGAATTTTGTGAGCAAGCTCGGTTTCCTCTTCAACCGTTATGAGAGGCTCGCGCGAGATGTCGGCAAGATATTTGTCGAGTCCCTCGCTGTCACGGTTGGTGATATTGGTGGTGATTTTTATCTGTCGCATAAGCAATGAGATACAATTATTAGGTCTGTTTTTTAATTTGTCGGCTAAATTAGCAATTATTTTTGTAATATGAGAATTTTATATCAAAAACTTTGTCTTAATATCGGCAAAAAGATTTTTGTTGCTAAAAAAACTTAACTGTGTGTCATCGGGCAACTGTAGAATATGGTTGTGTCCGAAGTATAAAAAGAGATATTAAAATTTTGATAATTGAAAATGATTTTTTAACTTTGCACGCCGAAATCTAACACTAAACAGCAAACAATTCATTTATGGGTAAATACAATCTGCAAGAATTAAAGCCGAAAGAGGCTAAATACAGGTCGCTTGTGAGTCCAGAAATGATGGACAAACTACAGGAGGGCATTCTGAGAATTATTGTGATGGAGAAGAAGTATAGGGACAAGGAATATTCTGCAAAAATGCTTGCCGAGGACCTTGGCACCAACACACGCTATATCAGTGCTGTGGTAAACACACGCTTCCATCAGAATTTCACGTCTCTTGTTAATTCATACCGCATCAACGATGCCATGTCTATGTTGACTGACAAAAGATGTATGGACATGAATATGGGAGAAATTGCCGATATGGTGGGATTTGCAAACCGTCAGTCGTTTTATGCCGCATTCTTCAAATTCAAGGGAATGACGCCGCGTGACTATAGAATGAACTATCTGCTTGAGCATCCTGATGCTGTGGTAAAGGGTAAGGCTAAAGGCAAGAAATAACAGGCTGAGGCATCTGGGCATATCTGCTTTTTCAGATGTCTGTACAAATTATAAGGAAATAAATTCTTGGGCCGGGGAACTCTATATCGGTGCTTCCTGGCTTATTATCTTTTTTGTCTCGTCAAAGGAATATTGTCCCAGCTGATTTTTACAGAACAAAAAAGGGAGGAGGAATAGGTCTCACGACCTGCCCTCCTCCAACAGAGTAAAAAAATGTATAGGAATGAATGTTTTTTGCGGTGATTTATATTCCTGCCGTTAATTCTACAGCTTGCTGATTATGCCGAGCTTGGTGTTGCGGATAAAGTTCACGATGTTTTGTATCTGCGGACCGTCTGGCACCTGGTCTACAACCTGGTTAACAGCATCGAACACGCTTGTCTGGCCATGGAATACCAGACGGTATGCGTTGGCTATATGTGCGATCACTTTCTCATCAACTCCATAGTTGCGAAGTATGGTGCTGTTCACGCCACCGTAGCGTACGGGGTTGTCGGTAGCCACTATGAATGGTGGCACATCCTTGCTGAAGCGTGTGCCGCTCTGTATCATTGAAGCGTCGCCAACACGTGCGCCGGGGTTTGCTATTACACCGGAAGAGAATATCACACGGTCGCCGATCTCGCAGTCGCCGGCAATCTTTGTACCATAGCCGAACACGTTGGCTTTGCCAATTTTTGTGTCGTGCGAGATGTGTACACCCTCCATGAGGAAGTTGTGGTTCCCGATAATGGTTTTTCCGTCGCAGAAAGTTGCGCGGTTTATTACCACATTCTCACGTATTATGTTCTCGTCGCCGATAACAAGCTGTGAGCAGTCACCGCAGTAGTTGAAATCCTGTGGCTCCGCACCGAGCACTGTGTTTTGGAACACTTTGTTGCCGCGTCCCATTTTTGTGCCGTTCATGATGCTTACGTATGGGTAGATGATGCAGTTGTCGCCTATCTCAACGTTGTCCTCGATATATGCGAAAGGATAGATGGTTACGTTGTTACCAATTTTCGCCTTTGGGCTTACGAAAGCCTTGTCACTTATGTTGCTCATAATGTATTTTTTTTATTTTTAGTTGACGAGTTGACAAGTTGACGGGTAAACGAGTTGTTAGCAGTGAAGTAATCAAGCAACTTGTCAACTTGTTGACTTGTTAACTCGTCAACTTGTCAACTCGTCAACTTGTCCACTTGTCAACTTGTTAACTCGTCAACTTGTCAACTTATTTTTACTTTACTCCTCCGCCAAGAGCTGTGTAAAGGCTTACTACTGCCTGCATCTTGTAGAAGTCGTCGGTGACTTTGGATATCTCTGCGTTGAGCAGGTTGGCCTGTGCGCTTATTACCTCAAGATAGCTTGTACCGCTGCTTATATAGAGCTGACGTGTGTCCTCAACGTTTTTGCGGTACAGCTCTGTCTGGTGTGCGTCAAGCTCGCCTTTTTCCTTATAGGTATTGTAGCTTACGAGAGCGTTGCTTACCTCGTTGCCAGCCTTGAATATGGCATTCTGCCATGAGTTGAACGACTGCTCGTACTGAGCCTTGGCAACCTTCAGGCCTGCAACGATCTGTCCGTTGGCAAATATAGGCTGTGTAAGGCTTCCTACAGCGCTCAAGAGCCATTTGCCAGGGTTGATGATGCCCATGCCGCTGCTGTTTGTATATGTGCCTGCGCCAGAGATGTTGATGCTTGGATAGAAACGGCTGCGGGCTGTCTGAACATTATGGAAATTTGCAGCCAGCTGCATCTCGGCGGCATGTACGTCGGGACGGTTGTTGAGCATCTGCAAGGCTATGCCTGTGCTGAACTCAGTAGGCAGAGACTGGTCGGCAAGTTTCCCGCGCTGTATGGTCTGTCCGGCCTGGCCGATGAGAAGCGACATGGAGTTCTCCATCTCACGTATCTGGCGGCGCATGTCGGCAGACTGTGCTTTTACAGAATAGTAGCTTGCCTCGGCACTCTGAACACTTGTGGAGCGCGCACGCCCAAACTTCATCTGCAGGGCCATCATGTCCCATGTCTCCTTGGTCAGCGACTCCATCTCGTTGAGGATTTCCTGCTGACGGTCGAGCATAAGCAGCGTGTAATACAGGTTTGCCACACCCGATATTACTTGGCTCTTAACAGCCATTTGGTAGTCTTTGGCTGCAAGAAGCTGCATCTGTGCGTTGCGCTTTGATGACAGCAGATTGCCGAAGAGGTCCACGTTCCAGCTTGCGGCTATCGGGAGCTGATATGTTTTCGATGTCTTTGCGCCATCCCATGATGCGAGAGTACCTTGCGGGTTCAGTGCAACAGATGGGAGGAAAGCCAGCTTTGACGCCATTACCTGTGCCTTTACCATCTCAACGCTGAGAGCGGCATTCATCAGGTCCACATTCTTCTCCAGAGCCTGCTCTATGAGGCTCTGGAGCTGCGGGTCGGTGAAAACGCTGCGCCATGGCAAATTGCCGAAACTTGCGGTGTCGGCAACGGCAAGTGTGTCGGTATTTGAGACCGCATCGCGCACCAGTCCTTTGGTGTCTACCGCCGGACGCTCATATTTGTTGTAGAGTCCGCAGCTGCTCATAAGAACAGCCGCAGACATTAGGGTTATAATATTTCTCTTGTTCATAACTTTTCAACTGATTACTTCTTGCCGAGAGGCTGTGTGTATTGGAGTAGCTCTGTATCAACCTGTGCGTTATCGTCGGCAAACTCTATCGGCTTAATCTTCTCCTGCAGCCACTGGAACACGGCGAAGAGAGCCGGAACCACAAACAGCTGACAGATTGTACCGATAAGCATACCGCCTACAGCTGCGGCGCCAAGAGTCTGGTTTCCGTTTTTGCCTACACCCGATGCGAACATCAATGGCAACAGACCGATAATCATGGCCAGTGATGTCATGAGGATAGGACGGAGACGCGCGCCGGCACCAAGAATTGCAGAGTAGCGTATTGCCATACCAGTCTGCCGGCGCTCAAGGGCGAACTGTACGATAAGGATGGCGTTCTTGGCAAGCAGACCGATGAGCATGATGAGTGCAATCTGCATGTAGATGTCGTTGCTGTGACCGAAGATGTCGGTGAATATGAACGCACCTGCCAAACCGAACGGAATAGAGAGAATTACCGCCAACGGCAGAATGTAGCTCTCGTACTGGGCAGACAGAATAAGGTAAACGAATACAAGACACAATGCGAAGATTATGGCTGTAGAGTCGCTTGACTCCTGCTCAGAGCGGGTCATACCAGAGTAGTCGAGACCGTAGCCGTCGGGCAATACCTGGGCTGCAACTTCCTCAACAGCCTGCAGAGCCTGTCCGGAAGAGTAGCCTGTGGCAGCTGTGGCGTTGACGTTGATACTGGTGAAGAGGTTGAAACGGTTCACGTTTGACGGACCGTAAACACGGCGCAATGAGCAGTACTCGCTAACAGGAGCCATGCCGCTCGGTGTGCGCACATAGATGTTTGTCAGTGTGGCGGGATTCTTGCGGCTCTCAACAGTTCCTTGCAACATTACACGGTAGAGCTTACCGTAAGAGTTGAAGTTAGAGACGTACATACCGCCATAGTAACCCTGAAGGGTAGAGAGTACCGTCTGTGGAGAAATGCCGCTCTGCTTACATTTTGCCACGTCAACGTCAACCATATACTGTGGATAGTTAGGGTTGTAAGATGTCATGGCGTTTGAAATCTCCGGACGCTTGTTGAGCTCGGCGAGATAGGTCTTTGTAATCTCGAAGAACTTGTTCAGGTCACCGCCGGTCTTATCCTGCATAGAGAATGTGATACCGTTGGTGGCACCGAAGCCGCTCACCATAGGCGGAGCGAAGGCAAGAATCTGGGCATCCTTGATTTCTGCGGTCTGCTTGTAAATCATACCGAGCACAGAGGTGTATGACATCGGGTTCACGAAGAAACGTGTGATGCCGTCGCCCTGCCACAGTCCTGAGAGGTTATAGAAGAATCCTGACGGACGCTCCTCAAACGACTTCAGCTTGATGATGAAGGTAGCCTGGTCGGAGCCCTGGCCTGCGATGAAGTTGTAACCGAGCAGCTGCTCGCGGGTCTTCACGGCAGGGTTGTTTTTCAGCATGTCGTCAATCTGGTTTACAACCTCCTTGGTGCGCTCCTGGCTTGTACCAGGTGCCATAGAAACGGTACAGAAGATAACGCCGGTGTCCTCATCTGGTACAAGACCAGTCTTGGTGGTTCCCATAAGGATAACCATAGCGAGAATACCTACTACTACAGCGGCACCTGCCATGATGCGGTGGTGGATAACGCTTGCAACACCATTCTTGTATTTGCTGAGAATTTTCTCGTACTGGTAGTTGAAACCTGCATGGAAACGGTCGATTACGCTCATCTTCTTCTCATGCTCACCATCGTGAGGCTTCAGGAAGATGGCGCAAAGAGCCGGAGACAGGGTAAGGGCGTTGACGGCAGAGATAAGGATAGACACAGCCATAGTAACACCGAACTCACGGTAGAACACACCGCTTGTGCCGCCCATGAACGATACAGGAACGAACACGGCTGACATAACGAGGGTGATTGAGATGATGGCACCAGAAATCTCGTTCATGGCGTCGATACTTGCTGTAAGTGCGCTCTTGTAGCCTTGATCGAGTTTTGCATGGACAGCCTCCACAACCACAATGGCATCATCGACCACAATGGCGATGGCAAGCAGCAAGGCGGAGAGCACAAGCAAGTTGATGGAGAAGCCGAAAATCCAGAGGAAGAGGAATGTACCAATCAAAGCCACAGGCACGGCAATCATAGGAATCAGCGTTGAACGGAAGTCCTGCAGGAACACGTAAACTACGAGGAACACCAGCAACAGTGTGATGATGAGGGTGAACACAACCTCCTCGATAGAAGCGAAGAGGAACTCCGTAACGTCGTAGTTAATCTTGTACTCCATGCCTGGAGGGAAGCTCTTTGCCTGCTCCTCAAGCTCTTTCTTCACGTCCTCAGCAATCTGTGTGGCGTTAGAACCTGCAATCTGCTGCACCATACCCATAACAGACGGATAACCGTTGTTCTTCATAGATACGCTGTAAGACAAACCGCCAAGTTCAATCTTTGCAACATCTTTCAGACGTAGGGTCTGACCGGTCATGTCGCTTTTGATTACGATGTCGCCATACTCCTCAGCAGTCTTCAGACGGCCCTTGTAGCGCATTGTGTACTCGTAAGCCATATCGCTCTGCTCACCGAACTTACCAGGGGCAGCCTCGATGTTCTGCTCTGCCAATACTCCGCTGATGTCAGACGGGATAAGTCCGTACTGCTTCATCTTGTCTGGCTGCAGCCATATACGCATAGAGTATGTCTTCATACCAGGCGACTGCACGCCACCCACACCCGATACACGCTTCAGGGCAGGAATGATGTTGATGTCGTTGTAGTTGGTGAGGAACTCATCGTCGTAACGTCCGTCCTCAGATGTGAGGGTGAACATGATAACGTTAGATGTCTGACGTTTTTCTACGGTCACACCAACTCGTGTTACCTCGGCAGGCAGCAAAGCCTGAGCCTGGCTAACACGGTTCTGAACGTTCACGGCAGCCATATCAGGGTCAGAACCCTGCTTGAAGTAAACGGTAATAGAGCACATACCGTCGTTGGTTGCCTGTGAGGTCATGTATGTCATGTTCTCCACACCGTTGATACTCTCCTCAAGAGGGGTAACAACAGAGTTAAGAACCGTCTGTGCGTCGGCACCTGTATAAGTAGTCATCACAGAGATGGTAGGCGGTGCCACATCCGGGTACTGCTCAATAGGCAGCGATATAAGTCCGATGGTACCCAAAAGCACGAAGAAAATGGAAACCACCGTCGACAGTACCGGACGCTTTATGAAATTTGTAAATGTCATTGTTTATATTTTTTTTATGGAGGTAAGGAGGTATGGAGTAAGGGGGTAAGTAGATTACTCCTTTTAGATTGAAGCGAATTTTGCTTAACATCTTACTCCTTACTCCTTACTTCTTACTCCTTTACTTCTTACTTCTTACTTCTTTTTTCCACCCATTACATCTGCAAAACCAGAGGCAGAGCCTTGTTTCTCACCAAGTTTTGCAGCCTCGTCAATCTTCTGCATATAGCGTGCTTCGGTGATAGGTTTAATCTCCATACCGTCGGTAAGCGATGTGATACCCTTTGATACAAAGCGGTCGCCAACCTTCAGACCGTCGGTAACGATATATGTCTTGCCGTCGTCCTGTGGGTTAACCTTAATCTCGGTATACTTAACCTTGTTGTCTTTGCCAACGAGATAAACGAACTTCTTGTTCTGAACCTCAGAAGTAGCCTCTTGTGGAATGATGATGGCGTTGTTTGCAGTTGTAGGAATAACAATCTGACCGGCACCACCACTTCTCAGCTGCTGCTCAGGATTGCTGAAGTGTGCTTTGAGCGACACAGAACCTGTAGCCTGGTCGATAACACCACTTGCGGTGACAACCTTTCCTGGGTGGTTGTAAATGCTTCCGTCAGCAAGCTGCAGTTTAACCTCTGGTACAGCTGCAACTTCGTGGTCCAGGCTGGCGGAGTCACCAGAGAATGCGAGCAGGTCTTTCTCTGTCAGAGCGAAGTAAACCTCCATTTTTGAAATGTCTGATACTGTTGTCAGCGGCTCCTGGCTTGATGCGCTGACTAATGCGCCAACCTTATAAGGCAGAGTACCAACAACACCAGCGGCAGGACTCTTTACGTAGCAATAGCTTAAAGCCTCCTCAGCAGATGCCAAAGCAGCCTGTGCTTGTGCAAGGGCAGCCTGTGCTGTAGAATAGTTGTTCTCGGCTGTAGAAAGCTCAAACTGGCCGATAACCTTATTGTCGAACAACTGCTTAGAATTCTCGTATGTGAGTTTTGAGGTTGCAAGCTGAGCCTTTGCTGTGTTTACGGCAGCCTTAGCCTGACGAACCTGTGCCTGGTATGTCTCGTTATCGATAACGAAAAGCAGCTGGCCGGCACCGACACTCTGTCCTTCGTGTACGCAAATCTTTGTTATAAAACCTGATACCTTCGGCCGGATCTGTACGTCCTGAATACCTTTGATAATAGCAGGATAAGTTGCCTGCAATTCTGTCCCCTGAGCCTCGACAGTTCTCACTGCATACTCGTTGTCGGCAAAGTTTGGCTTACCGCCTGACTTGCTACCACACGATGCGAGTGCTGCTCCGAGAACCGCAATCATTAAAATCTTACTTGTTTTCATACCTATTTGTTTATCAATTTTTTGTTATTCTATAATCTATAATTATGTAAATGGATTGCAAAAGTAGTAATAAATGGCGAAAACTAATACACGGACATTAGTTTTTTAACAAACATTTTGTAACATTATCACTATTTGGTATGGCGTGTATAACATAGAAAAGGAAGTAGCATTTTTATGTGCTCTTCCTTTTCTGTATTTCTTTCTTATTTGTATCTGTGCAGTTGGTTTGTCTGCAATGAGTGAAAATCATTGAATTGCGGTCAGCCCCATGGCTTTTGCTTTCTCTTTGAGCAACTGCATAAGAGGTTCCCTTTCGTTTTCCACCTTGTTGTCGAGAACGGCGTCTTTGAGAGTTTTTTTCAGTATGCCG
Source organism: uncultured Prevotella sp. (assembly GCA_902477645.1). Taxonomy (GTDB): domain Bacteria; phylum Bacteroidota; class Bacteroidia; order Bacteroidales; family Bacteroidaceae; genus Prevotella. The sequence continues at coordinate 12,312 of CABSIA010000055.1, forward strand.
ACTTCCTGTGATGGTTTCAGGCCGAACATTTCCATTATCTCATTTCCGTCTATGCAAGGCTGGAACAGACGTTTGTAATCACGTAGCTTAAGGTCTTTAAGCTTCTCGCGCACGATGCGGAAATTGTCAAGAAATTGTTGCTTGCGCTGGCTGTTTTTGCTTGTTATATCGGCCTCGCACAATGTCATCAAGTCGTCTATGTCGTCGCCTGCGTCGTTCAAGAGCCGTCTTACCGCGCTGTCGGTAACCTCTTCGTCGGCAATGGCGATGGGTCTCATGTGCAGGTCTACCATTTTCTGCACATATTTCATCTTTATGTCAAGGGGCAGCTTCAGGCGTTGGAAGATAGATCTCACCATCTTTGCGCCTATGAAGTTGTGGTTGTGGAATGTCCAGCCGGCAGGCACCTCCCACCGCTTGCTTTTGGGTTTTCCTATATCGTGGAGCAACGCAGCCCAGCGAAGCCAAAGATTGTCACTGTTTTTACAAACATTTTCCAATACCTCAAGGGTGTGCAGGTAGTTATTCTTGTGTGCTCTGCCGTTGCGCACCTCAACATTGTCAAGAGCAACGAGCTCGGGCAAAACCAAATCGAGCAGTCCCGACTCTCTGAGATAGTAAAATCCCGTGCTTGGATGTGCCGAGAGCAGTATCTTGTTCAGCTCATCTTGTATGCGCTCTCCGCTGATAATTCTCAGTCTGTGCGCATTGCGTCCCAGGGCCTCAAAAGTCTCTGGCTCAATGGTGAAGCTCAGCTGTGTGGCAAACCTTACGCAACGCATCATCCGCAGCGGGTCGTCAGAGAATGTTATGTCGGGGTCTAAAGGTGTAGCAATGATGCCGTCTTCCATATCATAGACTCCGTTAAACGGGTCGACGAGCTCTCCAAACCTATTGCTGTTCAGGCATATAGCCAAGGCATTGATTGTGAAGTCGCGCCGGTTTTGGTCGTCTTCCAAAGTGCCGTCCTCTACTATGGGTTTGCGTGAGTCGTGGGTGTAGCTTTCCTTTCTGGCTCCGACGAACTCAACCTCCGTGTCCTTGTATTTTACCTGTGCCGTGCCGAAATTTTTGAAAACGGATATATGTGCTTTCTTTCCCAGGATGTTTTTCAGCTCGCCGGCAACTTGTATGCCGCTGCCCACCACAACCACGTCAATATCGTTTGACGGGCGCTCAAGAAACAAGTCTCTGACGTATCCGCCAACAACATAGCATTCCAGGCCGAGGGTGTCTGCGGCTTGTGATATTTTGTGGAATATGTCTTTGTCGAGCAGTTCTGCCAATTGGGCATTAGTGAGATTTCTCATTATAACAGTCTTGTTTGGGAGTGCAAAATTACATAAAAAGTTTTATTTTCAGCATACGAAGTGGTAAAAAGACTTTTTTTTCTTAACTTTGCAGCATAGAACGGAGTAAACACTGTCTGTAGGGCCGCTATGTATAGCGGCCGCAAACAAAGATGCCAGCATAAAGCATATTGTGTTTATTTCTTGCGGCCGCTATACATAGCGGCCCTACATGTTGTTTGAGAAACGTAAATTAAAACATAATAGTTATGAGGAGAATATTAGTTTTAGCCGCTGGCGTTATGTTGCTTGCCGGCTGTGGCAATAAAGAATCCGAGCTTGCGCAGCAGATGTTGCAGAGTATCGAGAGCCAGTATGCCAAAGGTGAATACCGGGTGGTTCTTGACTCTATAAAAAAATTGAGAGAGAAGTTTCCCGAGGCTATAGAGCAGCGCAAAAAGGCACTTGAGATATGGCAGGAGGCATCTTTGAAAATCACACAGGCCGACATTGCCGTAACCGACTCGGCGCTTCAGACTGTTGCCAGACAGATGCAGGCTGCCACAGATATTGCCACACGCAACAAGTTAGGCGTGATACGTGACTCGCTGCAGGTGCGCTATGAGGCACTTTGCGGCACGGTAAGGGTTATTCACAAACGCCAGGAAATGTTGCCAAGGTAGAAAAAAGTCCTCGTATGCGTACGTTATTTCAATAATATTGACTAACTTTGCGCCCGATATGGAAACAACCTATACAGAACAGCAGTTTAAGGATATATTGGCAGAATGCCGTAGCCTTTTCGAGAAGAAACTTCACGACTATGGGGCTTCATGGCGCATATTGAGGGCTTCGTCGCTCACCGACCAGCTTTTTATAAAGGCAAAGCGCATCCGCTCGCTCGAAATTAAAGGTGTCTCGCTTGTTGGTGAGGGTATTCGCCCTGAGTTTATGGCACTGATAAATTACGGTATAGTTGGTCTTATTCAGCTCGGGAAAGGCCATGCCGACCATGTCGATATAACCCCTGAGGAGGCATTGGCGCTTTACGATGTAAAGGCTACTGAGGCTCTGAGCCTCATGCTTAAAAAGAACCACGATTACGATGAGGCGTGGCGTGATATGCGCGTGTCGTCGTATACCGATTTCATCCTCACTAAGATACAGCGTGTGAAGGAAATAGAGGATATCAATGGCGCAACCATAGTGTCTGAAGGCATCGACTCCAACTATATGGATATCATAAACTATGCCGTTTTTGGAGCGATAAAGACAAAAGAGTAAGGAGTATGTCACAAGCTACCGACAAAATGCCTGATAATTTGGCTGATATTGCCAATCCGCAGCATGGAAATAAACATTCTGTGCTGTCAAGCCGGCTGCTCGGTGTGCTTGTCAATCTCTGCCGTGCCGTTCTTGGCGTGACGTTTGTGTTCTCGGGCTATGTAAAGGCATCCGACCCGTTAGGCACCCAATACAAGATTCAGGATTATCTTGAGGCGCTTGGATTGTCGCAGTTTGCTCCCGGCTGGCTCACTCTTTCTGCATCGGTGTTGCTTTCAGCATTGGAGTTCTCGCTTGGCATATTCATACTGTTTGCCATGCGGCGGCGCGCCGCATCCGCCGTGGTCATGTTGTTTATGATGGTGATGACACTCTTCACGGTGTGGATAGCCATTGCAGATCCTGTTTCCGACTGTGGATGTTTCGGCGATGCCGTGAAACTGACAAATGTAGAGACGCTTCTGAAAAATATCGTACTGCTGGCATGTTCCATTGTGCTTTTCCGTTGGCCTCTGCACATGCTGAGATTTATATCTCGTCCCGCACAATGGATAGCAACCAACTATACGGTCTTGTTCAGTCTCGTCTCGTCGATAATAAGTCTGTATTTCTTGCCGCCATTCGATTTCCGCCCATATTATGTGGGGGCCGACATCGTGAAAGGCATGGAGATACCAGAGGGAGCGGAGCAGCCCGAGTTTGAGACCACCTTCATAATGGAGAAAAACGGTCGGCGCCAGACATTCTCGCTCAATGACTATCCTGACTCTACATGGACTTTCATAGACTCAAAGACTGTGCAGACAAAAGAGGGCTACGTGCCGCCTATTCACGATTTCAGCATGCAAAATGCCGATGGTGAGGATCTTACAGCCGATATATTGTCGCACAAGGGATATACATTCTTGCTTATCTCGCCACATCTTGAGACTGCGGATGACTCCAACTTCGGTGAGATAGACAGAATTTATGAATATGCCAAAGACCACGGCATTCCGTTCTACTGCCTTACTGCAAGCATGGAGGACGGACAACGCCATTGGCAGGACATAACGGGTGCGGAGTATCCGTTCCTGAACACAGACGAGATAACGCTGAAGACAATCATCCGCAGCAATCCGGGACTGCTGATGCTTAACGGCTCAAAGATTGTGGGTAAATGGAGCCATAACGCACTGCCCGATATTGATGCCCCAGAGACTCCTCCGGCACAGCTGCAGTCTCTGAGAGCCGATGTCAAGTCCGCATCTCACAAAGTGCTGATAGTTATACTCTGGTTCATATTGCCACTGTCGCTGCTGACCATAGCAGACCGTATGTGGACTTGGACAAAATGGATAAAGCGTAAAGATAAATCAGATATTATATAAACTTTTTAAAACAAAAAAACAATGAGAAAGAAAATTGTTGCAGGAAACTGGAAAATGAACATGAACCTGCAGGACGGCGTAGCTCTCGCAAAAGAGCTTAATGACACACTGACAGCAGAGAAGCCAAACTGTGGCGTTATCATCTGCACTCCTTTCATCCACCTTGCAAGCGTGGCACAGTTCCTCAATCAGGACGTAGTTGCCCTTGGCGCTGAGAACTGCGCTGACAAGGAGAAAGGTGCTTTCACAGGCGAGGTTTCTGCCGAAATGGTAAAGAGCACCGGCGCACAGTATGTTATCCTTGGCCACTCAGAGCGCCGCGAGTACTACAGCGAGACTCCTGAGATTTTGAAAGAGAAAGTTCTTCTCGCTCTTAAGAACGGTCTGAAGGTAATCTTCTGCATCGGTGAGAGCCTGGAGCAGCGCGAGGCCAACAAGCAGAACGAGGTTTGCAAAGCTGAGCTTGAGGGCAGCGTATTCAATCTTTCTGCTGAGGAGTTTGCCAACATCGTTATCGCTTACGAGCCAATCTGGGCTATCGGTACAGGCAAGACCGCTACAGCTGAGCAGGCAGAGGAAATCCATGCATTCATCCGTAGCTGCGTAGCAGAGAAGTATGGCAACGAGGTTGCAGAGAATACCAGCATTCTTTATGGCGGAAGCTGCAAGGCAAGCAATGCTCCTGAGCTCTTCGCCAAGCCTGATATCGACGGTGGCCTAATAGT
>CABSIA010000056.1 GCA_902477645.1 uncultured Prevotella sp.
TTCGGTCTTGAGCTGAGGCAGATAAATCCTGTGTCCGACCTCGAGGTCATTGTGCCTGGAGGTCCGCACATTCCGCGTACGCCTATCGTTGTCGGTGCCAACCAGACAATGATACTCGATGCCGTGGCTATGCGCACCATGTTCAACCATGTCTCTGCCGAGGATATCACCGTTCCCGCAGGACTGTTCGACAATGTGCTGTCAGGCTCGTTTGGTAATCTGCCCGAAGGCGACTACGAGGTGATATTCCATGCCTATAAATGGAACCCCAGCCTCTCATCGCCTGTGCTTGTAAACAACCCAATGATGAGCAAATGTACCTTCAAGGTATGCTACCAGGCTCAGATACCGCAGTGGATATCGCCAGCATTCAAAGACGATATGATGGGCGACATTTACAAACTCGATACTCTGACACCGATGTTTGTATGGACACAGCCAACAACAAATTGTGCCACTGGTCCACGCTCGTTCTTCTATAATTTCAAGGTTGTTCAGCTCATGCCTAATCAGTCGCCAGACCATGCTATTGACAACAACCCTGTTTCCTATCAGATAAACAATCTGGTATCACCGCAGTGCATCATACCTACAAATGTCATCAAAAATTTCTCACCCAATGAGACTTATGTGGCGCAGATTACGGCTTCGTCAAACAGCACGCAGGTTGGTGCGCTCGATTATATTGAGCTGCTAAATTCGGGAAAGACCGAGCTGAGGATGTTCCGCCTTTCGGGCATCACCTCGCAGCCTTCGGTAGAGACTCACTTTGCCAACGATAAAGCAACCGTTTACTCGCCACCACGCTTCACCACTCCTAAACCTTTCACCGACCTTACCAACCGCAAGGCGTTCCCGATATGGAGCTACATAAAGTGGGATGCTCCTGAAATTTCTGGTGTCGGCGACCTCGATAAGGTGGCGTTTACCTATAACATAAAGATGGTAAAGGCTACCCAAAGGGATGTGGTTACAATAGAAGACTTGAGTGAGGACCTTGAGAACGGTGAGACAGTGCTGGAGAAGGAGGGCCTCACCGCTGACCACTTCGAGATGCCTGTTGAACTCTTGGACAAGGTTGATACGGCACAGATTTATGTCGTGCGTGTCACAGCCATCCCAGACACCTCCGTCGTTGGCAAAAACTACGTCTACCAGAACGAGGGTAAGTCCGTGCCTGCTTTGGTGCAGTTCAAATCAGAGTTTGAATATTCTGTATCTGAGGATGATGTGGCAGACTATACTTTCGTCAATCCTGAGATTCTTGATCCTGTATTCGATCCTGAGGCTGGAGCACGCAAGCTGTTCACCAATTCCGACATGACTATAAGGTGGAACAAGCCGCAGTTCAGTGGCGGTACGGGCCTGCAGTCCGATACCATAAAGTTTGCCTACGATGTTGAGCTGTTCCGTGCCAACGAATACATTGAGCGCGAGCAGATGCTTACCAACGAGCACAAAATCTATCAAAAGCAAGTTGTGGATGCTGCTACCGACACCATACCATGGAAGCTGCTTGACGAAAAAATCAAGAAAGGCGACTATGTGATGCTGCGCGTGAAGCCCGTGGCAGTCAACGACTCGGCAGTAGTCTTCATCAACGACTCTATCAATGTCATCGATTTCGCCATGACGGAGTCAATGACTAAACGCTATTTCCAGTGTGCCAACAAGGTTGTTATCACCAACACGAAGCCTACAACCAAGAAGGCTGACGAGCTGAAGGGAAAGAGCATCTATATCGGTGAGTACGAGCTTGTGCTCGACGGAAAGCTGAAAGACGGAACGAAGCCAGGAACATTCAGTGGTACAGGCCATGTGATATGGGAGCCGCTGTTGATGACGTGGAAGCTCGCCGTTAAGTTCGACAACATTACTGTCAATACAGACGATTTGGTGATTGACGGACTCGTTGAGACTTTCGAGGGCGACAAGGGCGAAAAGCTGTCGAGTGCAGAGGTGGTTGACAAACTCTTCTCCGACTGGGGTATCGACAACCTTATCGGTGACACGGGCTTGCCGTATGCCGACAAGTTGCAGGGGGCAGCCGACAAGGAGATAAAAAATCTCGCAGCGCAACTCAACATTGGCGAATACTACGCCGACTATCAGAAAGGTAAGTTTAAGCTCAAGGGGCTGTTTAGCGGCAACTTGGAAGACGTAACCTTCCCGCTTGAGATACCGGAAGATATCAACCCAACACCGGTGAACCTCACCATCTCTAAGATGAAGTTTGCTCCTACGCATGCCACTATGGATGTGTTTGGCACGTTCGTAGTGCCCGAGACAGAGGCTACCAAGGATCAAATTCTCGTATTCGGCGCGCCACGCCTTTGCATCAGTCCTAAGAGTCTCCTACCTGAGGGCGGTACTGTAGCCCTGCTGAAGGACTTTGAAGTACAGGAGCCAAAGAGCGGATTTAAGTGCAAGTTCCTTGCTCCTGAAGACGTGCTGAAACCAAATAACGGCTGCTTCGTATCGTGGAGTGAGGGCAAATTTGAGTGGCTCAATATTGACCTCGATATGACCATGCCTGACGACCTGCGAAAAGTTAACAGTGCAGGCACTGCTCTCGATGAGAGTCCGAAGCTCCACGTCACTACAAAGATTGTAAAGTGGGAGGACTTCATTGCGACCGCTACGATGGATCCGTTTGAGCATAAGGATCTGCCCGGCTATGTGTTTACTGCGGAGAAAGTGGTTGTTGACATTGCCTCTGGCTGTAACCACGAGTCCATGAAAAGCGTATTCCCTAAGGATTACGACTACTCTAAGGCGAACCTCGACAAGACAAAGATTCATGAGTGGACGGGTCTCTACATGAAAGAACTCTCCATGATGTTCCCGTCGTCTATCAAGATTGGTAACGGCAAGGAGCGCATGAAGGTGGCGATAGAGAACATGCTCATCGACAAGAGCGGTGTCACCATGGACTGTGGCATTGTGAACGCCATCAACTATAAGCACGGTGAAAACGGCACTATCGGAGGCTTCAAGTTCTCTATGGACTCCATAATGGTTTCCGTGATACAGAACGACTTTGTTAAATTCGGCTTCAACGGAACGCTGCAGATTCCGCTACTCGAAGGCGAGATAAACTACTCGTGCCGCATATACAACCAGACCTTCACCAAGAAGGGTACAGGAAAGGGCTATGCCTACGTCTTCAAGACTTCGCAGATTACTGACCTCGACTTCGACTTTGTGCTCGGTAAACTGGCTCTCGACAAGGATATGACTTACCTGCTCGTTGAGGCTACTCCCGACGAGGCTGAAGAGCTAAAGACCAATGTGGAACTTTGCATTGGCGGTACGGTTGATGTTGCCGGCAAGGACAAGGTGAACGGATACCTCGCCAAGCTGCCGTTCAAGATTACCATGCCTGGCATCAAGTTCAGTCGAATGCGCATAGCCAACAACGAGAGCTTCGAGTCGGTTTATGAGAGCGAGATGCAACAGAAGGCTCAGACGGCTATTCTTGCTATGGACAAGGAGGTGGAGGACAGCCATGGCATCTGGCACGGATGGTTCAATGAAGGCAAGAACCACAAGTTTGGCGAAAGCACATACGTGAACTTCGGACAGTGGGGTGCTGCCTCGCCACAAAAGAAGATCGGTCCGTTCATTTTTGCTCTCACCGACTGGGGATTTAATCTTGAGAAGGGTGACGGCGACCCGAAACTTGTTGTGACCATAGGTGGCGACATAACGTTCAGCGACGATCTTGATATCACAGCCGGCACAACTCTCGACTTTGTGTCTACGGTGAAGAATCTGAACGACTTCTCCAATATCAAGATTGATTTCGATGAGGTACGCTTCAATGAGGCACGGTTGGCAATAGAGGCTGATGTGTTCTCGTTCAAAGGCACGCTTTCTACCAATGGCAACTCTGGCGGTGCAAAAAGCTCGGACAAGGGCTACAAGGGCGAACTTGAGTTCAAACTCAAGGGCGGACTTTTCGAGCTGCAGATTATGGGTGGATATTTCGACCATGAGGCTGAAGAAGACTCGGAAGACAAGAACTACAGCTGGGGCTTCTTCATGGCAAAGGCTGGAGGAAAGTGCGGTATACCTATTCCGCCAATTCAGCTCAACAACATCAAGGGCGGTGTGTACATCAACTGCCAATATAACCAGAGCGACGAGCTAAATCCCAAACCTACGAAGGGGGCAATAGGAATAATCTTCGGTCTCGGTATTGCCACTGCCGACGGCGTGACGGTAAAGGGCGACCTTGAACTTGTTGTCGCTTTCAACCATGAGACCAAAAAGCTCAACTCGCTTATCTTTACTGGTGGCGTGAAAGCCGTGGGCGGCATGATAGACTCAAAGGTGAAGCTGCAGTACGAGGACAACGAGAAGGAACGCTACTTCCGTCTGAACCTTTCTATGGAAACCTCTCTCAGCAATGGTCTCAACGACTTCATCGGCGACTGGGCTTCTGGTATCACCGAAAAGTATGGCGACGCAGAGGAAGGTATGTCGAAGGCTCTGGACGACACCAGCGACAAGGGGGGCAAGAGCGAGGAGTACGACGAGCGGATGAATAAATATGAAGAGAAACAGAAAGAGGACAAGAACGGCGTGAAGGCTGATGGCCCTGGTGCCAAGATTGAACTCGAAATTTACATAGGCTGCGAGAAGACGACGGTGACCATGCAGGGCAAGAACGGTGCGAAGATTACCAGCACCAAGGACGGACCTACGAAGTGGTATGTCTATCTGGGACGCCCAAAGAGCGACCAACGTTGCAGGTTTATACTCATAGACTTCAATAGCAAGATTGTAAGCGTATCTATCGGTGCCGACGCATACCTCTGCCTTGGCAACGAGCTGCCCGATAACGGCGAGCTGCCTCCAATACCGGAGAAGGTTGCAAAGTTCTTGGACGGTGCAGAGCGTGGCGTTTCGAAGAGCGACAACAAGAGCGATGCCGACGCTGCGCGCGAGAAGGCTTTGGTAGACTTCGGCAAGAATGCCACGATTTCGGGCGGTGTGATGCTCGGAGCGTCTGTCTGGGGATATATCAACGTAGACCTCGGATTGTTCTACGGCGACATGGGAGCCACGGCAGGTTTCGATGTGTCGGTGGTGCACCTTGAGAATGCCGACTGCGTGAACCTCGGCAAGAAGCCCGGCCACAACGGATGGTATGGCAGAGGTCAGCTCTATGCTTATCTGTATGCCAAGTTTGGTCTGCGCATAAATCTCGGATTCTTCAAGAAGAAGATTGACTTGGTAGACGTGGGCATAGGCGGTGTGCTGAAGTGTGCTTTGCCTAATCCTAACTACTTCACCGGTAAGGCACGCTGCAAGATAAGGCTGCTGGGCGGACTGGTAAATCTGAACAAGTCGTTCAAGTTTGAGTGCGGACAGCAGTGCGACCTCTTCATGGGCAATGCCCTCGACGACTACAAGGTGTTTGAGAACCTGTCTATTGGCGTGGACAAGGCTGACGAGGCTGTGAAGGCACCTATCGACTGGGAGTATCAGAGTCCTCCAGTTATAACCACTCAGCCTACGCTGGGCAACACAATCCGCGTTGTTGACCCGACGGTGCTCAACCAGATGATAAGCTCGTCGTCGGCTCCGCAGGTTAGCGAGGACGCCTTCAACGAGTTTGCAAGCCGCAGCTTCAAGTTTGAGCTTGTGGGGAGACCTATACTTTATGAGTATAGCAGCAAGAGCGACTTCGTAAACGGCAGACACAATAATGCTAAGGAGATGGGTGAATTCCAGGTGGCGGTGAACCGCGAGAAAGTGACGCTGCGCGACTTTACACAGCTCAACAAGAACAGGTACTACCGTCTGCACTGCAAGGCGAAGGCGTTGGAGTACTACAACGGCAAATGGCAGAACCCAGAGGAGTACGACACCATTAAGCACAAGTATTTTGCTAAGGAGTGGGTACAGGAGAAAGACTTCTACTTCGTAACCAACAACAAGGTGAAGGAGTATCAGGACGATGAGGATCTGGAACCGCACGTGAAGATTGCATTCCCATGGAATCATAACTTCAACAAGTGCGTGTTCCCAGTGAACAACAGTAGGGAATATGTACACACCCATCTGGCTGACGCAAGGATGCCGATGATCTCGCTTGGCGAGAGAATGAAGGGCAAGTGCTACAATAAGGGCAGACTGAACTGGTATGTGTACAAGGGCGGCAAGCCTCGCTTGGCACCTGTGGCTAACAACTGGGTGGAGAACGACTCGGTATCTATGCTGATGCCTGCTCAGGAGCTGTCAATCTCGTTGAGCGACAAAACCGCCATCGTGCGCCTGATATACGAATGGGACGAGAAGGTGGAAAGCCAGGCTACATGGGTACCTGTGGGCAACACTTACGAGGTTATAGGAGCCTCGTTCAAGGAGGTCTACGACAAGGAAGTGGAGAACATGAAGAAACGCTACGGCATAACAGCCACTAACAGCAACAAGGGCACTACGAAGGAGGATATGAACTCACGCATCTACGGCAAGTATCGCTTAAACGTGCAGCAGGCTACGTATATAGATGACGAAGACGAGGAGGATACTGGAAGCTCGTCGGGTAGCAGCAGCTCGAACTCTTTCAAAGCCCCAAAGGGTACGTTGAAGGGTAATGGTTATACGCCGACAGGCAAGGGAACCCCACTACTGCCAGTAACCACGGGCGGCAACTCTGTTAGAAATAAGCGGAGAAATACTACTACTTTTTCGAACAATTCGCAGGGAGGCGGGTCTTCCAAGAGCGTCAGAAAGCTGAAGTTCAAGGTTACCGTCTACGAGCTGAAGAAGGGCGTGGTGAACGTTCACCACGAGAAGGTGCTGGCACAGTGGCACACGTATCTGAAGGACGACAGGAAAACGGGCGACGACTACTTCAACAACACGTACTACTACGGTGCAGGTCCTGTGCTTGCAACGCAGCTCGTGATGCTGTATAAGGACAAATCGTACAGTAACGGCCAGTATCCAACGTATCTCACCAATCTGAAGAGCAAAGAGGCGAAACTGCCTTCGTACACAGGCAAGGATGGCAAGCCGGTATATCTGGTTACTCAGAATCCGTTCTTATTCATGACATACCTGAGCAGGGCGTACTTCGTAGGTGGCTCGAAGTTTGTCTCGACAAAAAAATACCTGAACATCTCTATTCAGAACACGTTGTCTATGACCGTTGAGTCGCCTTACGCCAAGTGGACCAACAACCAGCTCGGAGAACTGGGGTATGAATATTTGAGCATTTGCGACATGACGATGTTTACAAGGAAAATGTCGGAGAAGAACTACTACATACCGTATCCGATATACGCCGCCGGTGATTGGGACGTACAGCGCAAGGGTGGCGCGTCTGCGGGACTGTTCCGCTCGCACGAGCTAAGTGAGAAGGCATATGCGCAGATGCTGTTGGATTATTATAATCTTTGTGGAGGCATGAGCGAACGTGTGAACTATTATTCGAATTTGGTAAACGGATTTTCGAAGAGTGATATGAGAAACTGGCTTGCGCTCAAAGGAAACTCAAAGCTGACTCTTAGCGGTTATGTCCGCGACGAGGTGGTGGATGAATGGTATCCGATTCTGGAGGTGCCTTACTATCAGTTCGGCATTGTCTACAATGTGGCTGGCAAGGCAGGGTTGAATCCAGACAAGACCATCGAAGACAAAGGAACCCGGCACGAGCGTATTCTGAACCACAAGAAGAACCACTACACGTCGGCACGAATATTCTACAACCATTGCAGGTATAACAATGTCCCCAAGGATTTCCAGCCAGGATGGACACACGTGGAGTTCGATCCCGAGCGCATAGCAAAGGAGAACGACTACAAGATGTATCTATACCGCTACCGCATCAACGCATGGAACTTCCGGAAAGGGCGGTGGACTGTACACCACTTCAATTCAAACGTGTATAACAAGCCTGCCCAGTTCTTCGAGAAGTACTACACCGTGAACTTCCTGGATTTGGTGAAGAAGTACAATCTTAAATTCGATAAGATTAAATTCTAAGTAGTAAAACCGTAAAACACTTAATGATATGAAAAAGATACTATGGATAGCCCTCTGTATGGTAGCCGCACCGATTCTGTGTGCCCTTGCCGATAAAGTTGAGATGGGTAGCCGCAATGCCGACGGACCCGATACTGTGAGCGTTGCTGCTGACTACGACCCTGACTACATGGAACGCCTGCCGGGTACTTACCCGGTAGGAACCCTGGACACAGATACGCTCGACGACTCAGACGTGCCTTACGCCAAGATTGCGGTGGCGGCACGCACGTATGGCGATAGCGTGGTGTTGCGCTGGGCTGTGGACAAGTTTCCGCAGTGGCTCTACCTCAACCTCTCGGGCTATACTGTAATCCGCCACGACGAGGCTGAAAAGGGCGGGTTCACTCTCGATACCCTTGCTGTGGGCATCCGCCCATGGCCACTCGACAAGTTCCGCACCGTATATCCCGATACCATAGACTCCATTGCGTATCTGGCTATGGGAAGCGTTCACGGTACGGGCGACATGTCGGTAGAGGCTACGGGATACGAGCCTGGCTCAATGGGCGTATACTACGAGTTGGAACAGGATCAGCAGACACGTCTGATGGGTGCTTATCTGGCAGCAGAGTGGCGACCCGACCTCGCCACAGCCTTAGGCTTGCGCTTCGTAGACCGCACGGCTAAGAGGAACGGCACGTACAGCTACTATGTTGTGCCCACACGTAGGGATACCACGGGCAGCTTCTTGATAGAGAACGGCATGGTGGAGAATCTTGTCAACGAGCGTTACAAGCCAAAGCCTTACGATGTGACCGTAACCGACACCGTGACGGAACACTGCCACGCTACGCTGATGTGGAACGACACCATCAACGGCACGTTCGACATCTTCTACCGTAAGCTCGGCGAGAAGGAGTGGACGAAAATTAACGAGCGCCCGTATATGCCGCCGTTCAAGATGGAGTTCGTCAACGAGGGCATTCTCTACAACCACATTGTAGACACCGTGGGCACATACGAGTATGCTGTGCAGGCTCACGATGCTTTTGGCGACCTGACGCCGCTAAGCTCGCCTCACCGCATCGTCTACCGCGACCTGAAGCCTCCTAAAGGACCAGCTATATCGCTCTTCGAGATTATCCGTCCGGGCAAGGAGCTTTGGGACTCGGTGATGGTCACCGTACATTTCCACAAGGATTTCCTTGAGAACGACTTCGTGCGCTACGTTCCGATGTATGCCAACGCTCGCGACTCTATGCGCTCGTGGCGTCTGCTCACCAATCAGTACATAGCTCCCGAGGACACCACATTCACCTGCGACGTTACAAACCTGACATCAGGCTACGTCACCATAGCCGCCGTCGACACCGCGGGCAACATGGGCTACTCGCTGCCGCGATACATGCACATACAGGATTTCCGTCCGCCTTGCGCACCTACCAATCTTAAAGGCTTGCCTGAGCTTGACGGCTCGGTGGTTCTGATGTGGGACATGGAGGATTCGCTCGACGTGCAGTATTACGATATCTATTACTCCAACTCACGTGAGCATCAGTTTACACGTGCCAATGGCATGCATGTGGGTGTACGGTCGTTCAACGACACCATCGACACCAACATCAACGAGCGCTATATATATTATTGCGTACGTGCCGTTGACTGGAGCGACAATCCTGGACCGATGTCTGATACCATTGCCGTGCTGCGACCAAACACAGCTCCGCCGTCTGAGCCTCATCTTGACTCGGCATGGGTGGACAACCACATGATTCACACACGTTGGGTAGGCGGCACCGACGAGATTATCTCTCACTACAATGTATACCGCCGCAAGGCTGGTGCTAAGGACTGGACGTTGCACACGGTATTCAATGGCGACTCTGTGGCTGCCAACGGATACTTCATGCAGGTGGACGACGAGCCTGGAGGCAACATCGGTCAGCGTTGGGAGTATGCCGTGGAGACGGTGAGCCTATGGGATATCCACTCTCGCATGACACCGGTGTTCTCTGCTAAGGTCAACGTCAGCATGGCTGTCGACATTCCGATAAAGCTGTACAGTACCTACGACGAGAAGAACAAGCTGGTGCGACTGGTTTGGGAGTACGACGAGAGCCTGCTGCCGCAGGGCGCAAGCTTCTACTATTGCCTATACCGCAAGGAGGCAAACGAGGAGTCTTTCAGATATGTCACCGACATACCTTCTGACAAAGACAGCTACGAGGAATATCGCCTCTCTCCTGGAGAATCGGCTCAATACTACGTAAGCATCCGTTTCCGCGACGGACGCTCTACGGGCAAGTCGAATATCATCACTGCCACAGTACCGGGCTGTGAGGCTTCACAGGAAAAACCACTATAAAACCTCTTACCACTATGAAACGATTGCTGTATCTGCTTGCACTCATGCCGCTCTTGGGGCTCACCTCGTGCGGTGAGTTCTTCGAGATGGGTGGCGAGCCCGACCCGTGGGACGGTGTGACGATGAAGGTGCTCAACGACAGTTGCTGCGTCATGGTCGGCGACTCGATGCCGCTACGTGCTGAGTTCTCGCCATATACCCCGAACAACAGTCCTATATATTGGAACACTGCCGATACTACGTATTTTAAAATACTAAACGATACGCTCGTCGCCAGGCGGGAAGGCAATTTCAAGGTTACAGCCATTGCCGGCAACGGACGTCTGGTAGATACTTGCCGAGTGTTCGTCATAGACCGCTGGCAGATAGACCGTCTTGAATTCTCAAATCCATACGATATGGTGATTTATGCCGATATTACCGTTGACGGGGAGGAGTGGGATGACAGCACCATGACAATTGCCGCTTTCCTGGATAATGACGAATGCGTAGGAATAGCGGAAAAACGGGAATGGAAGGGTATCGGCTACACCGTGCTGCGATGCTGGACATGGACTGAAATGTATGCAGGGAGTATCACTTTCAAATGCTACGACCGTACACGGTTCCGCATTTTCACTGCCGACCAGTCTCCAGAGTATGACGCTCTGACAACACTGGGTACGCTCTCTGATTTGTATAACATAGAATTTAACTGCAAATAGCGATGAAAACAAAATATTATTACATTTCACTGTTTCTGCTGACTCTGATGGCGTTCTCGTCGTGTACACTCTCGCTCGACGAGCCAGAGATGGAAGTAGACAACGATGAGGAAGTGAACTATGGTGACGGCATCACAGAGCCACGGCATGAGTTTACAGAGTTTGGCGAGTCTGTTTATCAGTACAATCCCGATGTGTGGATTATAGATGAGAGATATCTACCTTACATCATCAGTACTGAGACCGACACTACGGGTGTTACCAAGACATATTTCACGTCGAATATCCCTTACGAGCTTGTCCCCGAGATAGGCTGTAAGGTGGCGAGCCCGCTTGAAGATGTTTTTATGGATGGTCTGGCAGACGTGGTTAGAATTGTTGAGAGGTGCGCTACGGGTTTCTGTATGATATCTGACAAAACAGGTCTTGACGATATATTCAAGGTGCTGGAATGTAGTGTCGACGCATTCGTGGTGCCCGACAGCAATGCCGTAGATACGCGCAGCGGTGCAGGACAACCCACGGCGTTTAAGGCTGTGGGAGCTAAGAGATATCTCGGTAAAAACACAAGAGTTGTTGATGACCAGGACGAATACGATGAAGAGTGGCCTATCTCACAAAAATGTTATCTCAGGTATGCCTCAGACAATTTTAAGTGGGACCTGGATAATCGTAAGTTTAATTTGTTTACCCCTGATGAGTGGTCTCTTAAGCAAGCCATAAAGAATATGGCAACCAATTTTACTAAGATTCAAGGTTCAATTAGCGGAGACTATGATTTTTATATAAGCCAAAATCTCAGCCACCGGATAAAAGGCACATTTTCAAAGAGTAAGGGTGCAGATTTCTCTTTAGACACCATGATAGAGTATTGGTACGGAGTAATTGGCACACAGAAAGTGGGCATAAAAATAAGTGTTCCTATTGTTGGCAATACTGGCATGTCTGTTGAGGCGGACGATTTTTTCCAAAAATCAGAATTCGATGGTTCTGAAAATTATCTCTTCCCGACAAAGGAGATAAGTGTGCCTTTCAAGTTAATGGGTATACCATGTAGAATTGATGTGGGGTATGCGGCTTCTGCCGACTTTTATCTAATAGGTTCCTCAAGCGATGTTATTCATTGGGAGCATAAGGGGAAAATGCATTGTAAATTTAGCGGTTCAAAGGTGCCAAATACAAGCAAAGGAGGTAATGGAGACTTTACAAAACCGCAAAAAACTGGTTTAAGATCAGAAAATGTCGGTGAGATAAAGTCGGGATTGCGCTTCAATGTAAGCGGGTCGATAGCGTTTAACATAGCGTTGAAGAAGACGGCGTTGTCGGCGGTTATAGATCCTTCGTTCACAGTGGTAGGTTTTACGGCTGATGCCAATATGAGATTTAAATTGGTAAACAGATCATTGTCGATTAATACTTTGGAAATCCCTTATCCAAAAAAAGTGACTTTAATTCGTGACGACTTTTCGCAATTCAGTGTTGATGCATCTGTGCTCGTCAGTGCGGAGGTAGCCAAATTGTCTTTAGGTTCGGGGGATAGTCCACTCGGAAAAGTTTTTGGTTGGTTGTTTGGCTCACAGGATTTCGCGGCTGTATCAGAGCCGGTTTTTTATAATAACTGGCCTATTTACCACAATAGCATACATCCGGGCATAGAGCCGTTTGCCAAATTTGAGAAAATTGCTGATGACGATGACTATCAGGTTTCGCAGTACTCGGCACATTGTAAGACGGGTGAGAACTGGCAATTAGGCTACAATGATACTGATGAGAAATTTGGTAAAGTCAGAATGTTTGTTTTTGATTATCAGCAACGTTATCTACAGGAACTTGACCCTGTTGGCGACCCCACATTCGAATATGATAAGGAATACTGGTTTGAGAATTTCGATTTCTACGAGGATGACGATGACAGTTTCTACATAGTGGCTGCATATATGTCTGAAGACGGCAAGACGGGATATTTTGATACACCAAAGCTCATAAAATCGGGTGGTGTGTCGTACTCAGCCGATATAGAGCCCGTAAACATTCTTGACCCAACGACATGGGAAAAGTATGAACAGGCAAAAGAATACGGTAGAGAACAGCTCTACGGTATTGATTGCAGATTGAGATTCCGTGAGCCTGGAGAAACAAGAATCTACCTCGATTTTGAAGTTTACGACAAAGACGGCAAAAAGATTAATCAAACCGTAAGTGTACCTGTTCAAAACAAGAATCCTGCTGCCAACCAGAAGAAAAATCTGCTGGTGATAGCAAATTGTAATGGCGAGATTCCTGCCCGCATAGATTATGCTATAAAAACTCCTTTTGGCAAAATTCGTCAATTGGGCAGTGTGCAAATAGAGTCATCAGATCCTGATGAATGGGAGGTTTTCTCTCACGATACCGAGCCGGTATGGAAATCGCAGGGGTATGATATTCATTGGAGAATGAAATGATGTCTCTAAAATCTTACTTCCTATATTGTCCAGGCGTCACGCCCGTCACCTTCTTAAACAGTGTCGTGAAATACGATATGTTGTCCATGCCGCAATGGTAGGCAACCTCGCTGACGGTAAGGTCGGTGGTGGTGAGCAGCTCTTTCGCCATTTTTATTCGTAGCTGGAGTATAAATTCGGTGACGGTCATGCCCGTTATGGCCTTGATTTTGCGGTTGAGCTGCGCACGCCCGAGAAACATTTCTGAGGCGAGTGCGTCGTAGTCTATCTTGCCTAATGCGATGACATTGTTGACGGCTGCGGTAAATTTGTCAACGAATATGCGGTCGGCTGGAGACAGCAGGTTCTCAACGGCTTTTTCATCCTCACCAATCACCTCACTGCCGCTGACTGCAGCAGAGAATTTCTCGCGCAGCAGTTGGCGCTGCTCCATCAGTTTTTGCACTCGTACGGCAAGCTCGTCGGCATGGAATGGCTTTTCAAGATATGCGTCGGCACCGGCCTCAAGACCCCGCATGCGGTCCTGGTGAGTGGATCGGGCTGTGACTATGATAACAGGAATATGTGCCAACAGCTCAGAGTGGCGTATTTTCTCAGTCAGCTCAAAACCGTCCATGCCTGGCATCATCACGTCCGTTATAATCATGTCGGGCACCAATTGCTCCGCTTTTGCCAAACCCTCCTCGCCATCGGCGGCAATGTGGAATTCGTATTGCGGGCCGAGCTGACGTGCCATGTATTGCGCCACCTCGGGAGTGTCCTCTACTATGAGTATGCGCAAGGTGTCATCGTCGCTGGTTTCTAAGTTTTCAATTTTTTCTATTTTTTTATCAGTATCTATTTTCTCTATCTTTTCTATGCTCTCTATTCTCTCTATATCTCCTGCCGCAGAGGCTTCATTCTTTATAGGCAGGCTCACTGTGAATAGTGATCCTTTGCCCGGCTCCGACTCTACAGATATCGTTCCGCCCATAACCTTGGCGGTCAGCGCAACAAGCGACAGACCGATGCCCGTGCCGATGCCACGGCTGTTGTCGGCTGCCTGATAGAAAGGCTCGAACACATGCGAGCATTGCTCGGCTGTCATTCCGCAGCCGTGGTCGCTTACTGCTAAAACAAGCATCTTGCCGTCTACATGCGCTGTCACTTCAACAGTTCCCCCTTTGTCGGAGAATTTCATGGCGTTGGATATCAGGTTCTGCACTATGCGCTCTATGTATTCTGGCACGTAGTCCATTGCAATTTCATTTTGCGAGGCATTGAATATCAGCGATATGCCTTTCTGTTCTGCCGATGGGCGTGAGCTTTCGCATATCATTGTGAGCAACCCTACGATATCTCCGTGTATTGCCGGTTTCTGCTGTCTGCCATCTGCTGCGAGTTTCGAAATTTCGAGCAGCTGGTTTATCAGATTTAGCAGACGCTCCTGTTGCCGCAATATGTTCTCCATGTCCTTGGTGGTTTGGCTGTCGTCGGTGTGGCGGAGCGTCTCCGAGGCTGCCGCTCTGATTACGGTCAGCGGTGTGCGGAACTCGTGTGTGATGTTGGTAAAGAAATTTGTGCGGCTTTTCTCGCTTTGCCTTATTATGTGGTTTGTCCGTTTGCGTTGGCGGTTAATCTTCAGCAAAAGCAGGATTACACCCACGGCGAGCAGCAGGATTATGGAGGCCGACCAAATGAAGATATGCCGCATGCGGTTCTCATAGTCATATTTTCCTTGCAGCTCGTCGTTGCGGTATTTTGCGTTGTAATCGCTTATCAGTTCCTGCATCTCTTTGCGGTATAGGGAATCCTTCAGTTCGGCAAAACGCTCCAAGTGCGACATCGCTGTCTTGGGGTCGCTGGTTTTCAAAGCCTTGTACAGTCCTTCCAGTGTCTTGCTCTCATTGAAGATGTCACCGCTGTTGTGGAAAAACTCGTAAGATTTGTTGTAATATCTCGCAGCCTCTGACATGTTGTTGTTTTTGAGTGCAATCAGACCTAATTGGTTGCAGGCTATGCTGTACGACAGCTTGTTTCCGCATTTCTCCAGTTCTGGAAGTGCGCGGAGAAGGTTCTTTTTGGCATTTTGAAGTGAGCCTGCCTCAATCTGAGCTGCCGCCATTTGGCAAAGACGTATGGCTGCTTTTCCGCTGCGCCCGCCTATGCTGTCTATCTGGTATGCCCGTTTGGCATAATTTAAAGCTTCTCTGTAGTCGCCCTGGTTTTGGTACACCTCAGATGCTATTCCCAGCTGAATAGCCATGCGCAGGGAATCGCCTGCCGAGGTGCTGTATTCTATTGCCTCAAGAATGAATTTCTTCGCCTCTTTGATATTTTTAGTGGCAAGATACATAGCCGCTATATTGCCCAAGTCGCTGCTTATGTTGCTTTTGTTGCCTATCTTGCGGTCTATGGCAAGGACCTCCTCGCCATAGCGGATGGCGTTTGAATAGTCTGAGACGCGGATATAGGAAACCGAGAGATGGCTAAGGCATTCGGCGAGTTTTTCTGTCTGATTCCCATTGCGGAATATGGCATAGGCTTTGTTGGTATATAGAATGCATCTCTTGAAATCATTTTTGTCGAAGAAATAATATCCTGCATTTATCCATACCTCGGCACAGACTGAGTCGGCAGGCCAATCCTTCGGCATGCTGTATGGCTCGTCGAAAAACTTCATGGCATTCAGAGCACCGAAAAACTCCTCTGCTATCTTCACCCGTTCGTTGTTTTTGGCAGCGTCGAAAGCCGACAAAATCTCTGTTACATTGCGGGCATTTACACAGAGTGGGCAGAGCAACATCAGTATAAACGTAAATATTCTTATATTCCTTCTCATCTTATCTACATTTCTATCTGTTTTCTGCAAAATTAGTAATAAAATCGGAGAAATCGTGTTTTATCAGAGGAATATTTACAATTTCTATATGAGTTAGTCTATTTTTTTAGCTTTGCCTTACTCAAGGCTCTTGGAATTTTCTCATTTTACGCTTTTCAGTTCCTTATTCATATTTGTAAAATCAATCTATTTTATTTTATCTTATCTTATCTTATCTTATCTATCTACTCTATTCCCTCTCTAAATCTCTATCTTCTCTACACTTCCCTTTTCTC
This sequence comes from uncultured Prevotella sp., assembly GCA_902477645.1. Classification (GTDB taxonomy): domain Bacteria; phylum Bacteroidota; class Bacteroidia; order Bacteroidales; family Bacteroidaceae; genus Prevotella. The sequence goes on from CABSIA010000056.1 coordinate 16,593, forward strand.
CTCAATTTTGCCCTTTTATCCTCAAAACCGGTTCTTGTCTTTGACCTAAATCAATATTCTGCATAAATTTCGCAATAAATTGAAATTTTTCCCAAAAACATTTGGTGGGTTCGCCGAAAAGCAGTACTTTTGCATCCGCTTTCGAGAACGATACACTTCTGCATCTCTCGGGAAGCACTGAAGAAAGAGATCTTTGAGAGATTTACATAGACAGAGAAGTAGTACAAGAAGCGAGT
>CABSIA010000057.1 GCA_902477645.1 uncultured Prevotella sp.
AATCAATAAACCGCAAAAAGCCACTTTTTAGAGCCTTGCTTGCGGCCGCTATACATAGCGGCCCTACAATCCAAATTATTACATCTTATCAAACAAATTGTCCACCACCTTGCCGTCGAACAGGTTGATGATGCGGTCGGCGTGTGCGGCATCCTTCTGCGAGTGGGTCACCATCACTATGGTTGCGCCGTCCTTGTGCAGCTCGTCGAGCATCTCCATCACCTCCTTGCCGTTCTTTGAGTCGAGGTTACCTGTAGGCTCATCGGCGAGAATCAGTCCGGGATTGGCAACCACGGCACGCGCTATTGCCACGCGCTGCTGCTGACCTCCCGACAGCTGTGCTGGGAAGTGGCGGTTGCGGTGGCCTATTGCCATGCGCTCCATCACGTCGTGTACGCGGCGGCGCTTCTCTGCCTTGTCCATCTTCAGGTTGTTGAGCGGCAGGAGGATGTTCTCCTCCACGGTCATCTCCTCAATGAGGTTGAATGCCTGGAACACAAAGCCGATTTTGCCCTTGCGGTATTCGGTGCGCTCGCTCTCGCGGAGCTTTGCCACCTCCACGCCGTCGAGCTTGTAGCTGCCCGATGTAGGGTTGTCGAGCAGTCCGAGGATGTTGAGCAGGGTCGACTTGCCGCAGCCCGACGGTCCCATCACGGCTACAAACTCGCCGTCCTCCACTGTTATTGATACACTGTTGAGCGCTACTGTCTCCACACTGTCTGTGCGGAACACCTTTTCCATGTCTTTAATCTCGATTTTCATAATTGTATTTTTTGTTTATTGATTACTTCTGTATATTTCCTGTTTTTTGTTACAAAAGTAATCATACTCAGCCATCATGTAATGACTTTTATTCAAAACCGTATGTTTTGAGGGTAAAAACGTCTAATTTTTAGACAGTGCGTTTTTTCCACGCCGCAGTCATGGGCAGTGTGTCTGTTGTCAAGCCTTTCGATAATAAACTGATATGTTTCGCATCCGCCCAATGGCTCATTTTCAATAAAACTTATTGAAGTTGCAGATGTTGCCTCCCCATCATATTCCTCTACTCACTCTTCAGCGCCTCTACGGGATTCTCCATTGCCGACTTCACGCAGCGCAGTGTCACGAGCGCCACCGTTATGGCGGCTACGAGCAGCAGACCCACGGCAAACAACCACCCTGACACGGGGATGCGGTTGGCATAGCCCTCGAGCCAGCGGTTGATGACGTAGTAGCACAGCGGCACGGACAGCACGAAACTGATTGCCACGATGAGCAGATACTGGACGTTGTACATACGGATGATGTCGGCGACGCGGGTGCCGTGGATTCGCCTCACTGCCACTTCGCGGCGGCGGTACTGGGTGTCGAAGAGCACGAGCCCGAACACTCCGATAAGCGCTATCGTCACGGCTATGGCGGCAAAGATGATGAGGAGCACCGACATGTTTTGCTCGTTCTCATACTGGCGGCTCAGCTGCTCGTCGAAATGCTCCACGGGAATATCCTCGATGTCGGTGTCGGGAGCCACCTCAAGTATCATGTCGGTAACATATTTCTTGACCTCGCGCAGGTCTGCCCCGGGAGTTGTGCGGAAATACATTCTGCTGGGAAACTGTCCCCAAGTGTTGTCGCCAAAGACGTAGAACGCCAACGGCTCAGAGTTGAATTTCATGGGACGGAATTTGATGTCCTCACATATTCCCACTATATTCACAAGGGTGTCGATGCCCCAGAACTGGCCGTCGGTGGTCACCTGAAACTCGCGCTTGGCGGTCATGTTTAATATGGCGGTTCCCTTGGCGTGCTCGTCGTTTTTGTTGAAGTTGCGGCCTTCAACCACGGGAATGCCGAGCATCCTCAGAAAGTTCCACGACACAGGGAACACCGCGAGGTGTATGTTCTTCCGCTCGCCGTTTTGATAGAGGTCGCGCCCCCAACCCATGCGCTCCGGTGCCACGATGATGCCGCTTGCCCATGCCACGTCGGCAATGAGCGGACTGCGGCGCAGCTTCGACTCAAACGCCGTGCGGCTCTCAAAGTCGTGGCTTATCTTCTGCGGAGCGTTCACGGTCATCAGATGGTCGCGCTTGAAACCGAGGTCGGCATTCATCATGTAGCGGTATTGCAGATATACGAAGAGCGATGATATGATGAGCGACAGAGCCACCGTGAACTGAAACAGCAGCAGCGCCATGCGGAAGCTCCGGCCGCGGCGGGTGTTGCCAAACGAGCCTTTGAGCGACAGCACGGGAGGCATTGACGTGATGTACCATGCAGGATAGAGGCTTGCCGCCACCGCCAGCACTAATGCCAGCACGGCTATGCCCGATACCACCGTTACGTTGTGGCTCAGTCTTATGTCGGCGTTGAAGAAGCCGGCAGCCGAGCTTTCTGCAAGCGCGGTGGCGAGTACTGCCGCCAACAGCAGTGCCACAGCCACGAGCACCGCCGATTCGAGTATTATATTACCGCGCAGACTCCAGTTGGAATAGCCGAACACCTTGTGGATGTTGATTCCACGTATGCGGCGCGGCACTAATGCCATGTAGAAGTTCACATAATTGAAGAACGCCACGAAGAGTATCAGCACGAAGATGGCGCAGCAGGTGTTGAAGAACAGCTGCGACGAATGTTCGGCACCGGTCATCTGGTCGCTGTCGTGCAGATAGAAGCGGCTCATTGGCGTCAGCTCTATCTTCAGGCTCTTGATGGCTCCCATCACCTCGTCGCTGTCAGACACCTTGCCGCCGGAGTTTGCCATAGCCTTCTTCTGCGACGACTCTTTCATTATCTGCTTGGCTATGTCGAGGTTGACGGCATCGTTGGCGCTGCGCAGCTTATATACGAAGGTGTAGTTCCAGTTTGCGGTGCTGGTGAGGTTGTCCTTTATCGTCAGTTCGCTAATCACCTCGGTGCCTGCCAGGGTGCAGTTGTCGGGCATGTCGCTGAATATGCCCACAATCAGAAAACCGGTTTCCTGATTTCTGTACACCCTGTCGCCCACCTTCAGTTTCCATTTGTCGGCAAGGCTGCGGCTGATGGCGATTGTGTTGGGCTGGCTTATCTGTCTAAGGTCGCCCTCTTCCGTCGTAAAGCCCATTATCTCCGTTGCCGAGGCGCTCATCTCGCGCCCCTTCACCTTTATCTTCTTTTTGTCTGTGTCGTTGCCGTCGGTGTAAAACGCATTGTTATACTCGCTTTTTGCCATGCTGCACACGCCGAACGCCTCCACAGAGGGCAGTTTCTCGCCGATGGCGTTGCCTATGGGCATCGACAGTAGGGCTTTCTTGTTCTTGTCGTCGCCCTGCTCCAGCACGAACACCCGCTCGCTGTCTGGAATGCAGTTGTTGTAGGTCAGGGTGTAGTATATCTGCACGCCTATTACATACGCCGTTGCCAGCGCAATGCCCAAGCTGATGATGTTGAGCAGTGTGGATATTTTGTAACGTAACAATGATTTCATTTTTCTTTAATTTTAGGAATGGTAAGAGTTGTAGGAATTGTATGATGTGTAGGAGAGTGGTAGGAGTATTAACTCCTCACTCCACACTAATCACTGATTAAGATTTTCTCCGCGTCGCCAAAGTTGTCGTAGCTGCTGGTTATCACGCGCTCGCCGGCTTTAAGTCCCTCCAGCACTTCGTAGTACTGCGGGTTTTGCCTGCCAATCTTTATCTGGCGTTTCACGGCCTCCTTGCCGTTGGCTGCAAGCACGTAGATCCATTTGCCGCCCGTGGTCTGATAGAACGAGCCTCTCGGTATGAGTATCGCCTTAGTGGGCTCGCCCAGCTGCAGGTTGATGTAGTAGGTCTGTCCCACACGAATCTTGTCGGGACGTGTGCCGCTGAACACGAGGTCGGTGCGGAACTGCCCGTTTTTCACCTCGGGATATACCTTCGACACGTGTACGGCATACTGTGAGTTCTGGCGCTCAAACTTTCCGTCCAGACCTATCGCCACACGGTCGATGTAGTGCTCGTCGATGTTCACGATTATCTTGTAGTCGTTGAGCACGTTTATCTGTCCCACCATCTGCCCCGAGGCAACGTTCTGTCCAATCTCGGCATTCAGGTTTCCGAGCTGTCCGCTGTGCGACGCGCGGATGTTCAGGTTGTCGGCACGCTGGCGCACCAACATCAGGTTCTGCATCATGTTCGACAGGCTCTCGCGCATCATCTTAACCTGCACCGAGCGGTAGAGCGAGTCCTGTCGTATGCGGTCGCGGAGCAGTTGCAGTTTCTGTTCAGCCAACTCATAGTCCTCCTTGGCTTTCAGATATTCCTCGCGCGATGTCAGTTTCTCATCGTATAGCGACTTCTGCTGATTGTATAGGCGGCGCATGCGGTTGCGCTCCGTCTGTGTGGAGAGCACGTCCTGGCGCAGCGACAGCCGTTCCTTCTCCATGGCAATCTCCGTGTCGCGCAGCATGTTCTGCTTCTCGGCAAGCTGTGCCTCCGAGTCAAGAATCTGCTGCTGCAGGTTGGGGTTGCGCAGCGTGAGGATAATGTCGCCCACGCTAACCATCGAGCCTTCGGCTATGAGCTTCTGTTCCACGATGCCGGTCTCCAGTGCCGACACCTGCACCACCACGCCAGCCTCCACCTGTCCGCTCAGGCGTATGTAGTCGTTAAAGTCGCCGTTCCTGACATCGCTCACGGTCAGCGAGTTGCCATCGATGCGGAAAGTCTTTACACCTGTGCCTGCAAATGCCCATACAATGAGTGCAACGAGCAATGCCGCCGGCACTCCAATCTTTGCGTATTTTTTCAATCGCGGATTTTTCTGCTTTATTTCTCTGTCCATATTGTTATTTTATTTTGTTTCTGTTTTTTCTTAGGAGTTAAGACGGGAAGTTAAAATAGGAAATTATGATGTGGAGTTATGATGGGCCGAATGTTTTTGAGTGGCTATATCTATTGGCTACTTTTAACTCCTTCTTCTTAACTCCTAATCTTTACTTCTCATTTTAACTCCCAATTTTCACTCTCTAATCAGCGGCATCCCCTGATAATATTCGTAAATAATCTTGTTGATGATAGTCTGTATGCGCTTTCCCACGAGGGTGGCATGTGCTGTGGCCAGCTTCGAGTTGCTGGTATATAGATCCATTGGCGACACGCCGCCAAGCTCATATTTTCGCCGCATGGCATGGTTTGAGAGTTCCTCAGCCCCTGCACGGGCTTCTGCGGCTTGGTATTCGCTCTCTGCGGCATCAACATCGAGCAGAGCCTCGCTCATAGCCCGCTCTATCTCATAACGTGTCTTGTCAAGCTCCACCTGCCGCTGACTATAGGCCAGCTTTGCACGCTTCAGACGGTTAGTGTTCGCAAATCCGTCAAACAATGGCAGAGAGACCGAAAAACCTACATACTGTCCCATGTTGTTGTGCCATTGGGATGAGAAGCCCGGAGCGTCATAGTTGCTGCCGAGCACTTTATAGTAAGAAGTCGAGATGCCTCCGCTCAGCGATATTCTCGGCATAAAGTTCCCGTATGCCGCACGGAGCAGGTAGCGGCTGCGGCGCAGCTCATATTCCGCCTGCATTATGCGGGGATGGATTTTAAGGGAAGAGGGAAGAGGGAAGAGGGAAGAATTCTTTTTAAGGGAAGAGTGAAGAGGGAAGAGTGAAGAATGGGCTTGCGCCATTGATGTATCCGCAAAGATTTCAGCGCCAACAAACGAGCCTTCATTTCTAAAGGATTCTTCGTTCTTCACTCTTCGTTCTTCACTTAAAAAGAATTCTTCACTCTTCACTCTTCGTTCCTCACTTATACTTATCTCTTCACTTAAACTCATTCCCATTTGCGCCTTCAGCTCAATCATAGCCTTACGGCGCAGGTTTTGCTGTTTCAGCAGCTCATATTCATCACTCGCAACTATGGCCTTCATATCACCGATGTCCGCCACCGATTTTACACCGAGCCTCTCCTGACGTTCTGTCACCTCGAGATTATGGCGGTCGCTCTCGAGCTGGCTTTCCATCTGCTTCTCAAGTGCGGCATAATAAATGATGTTGTAAAACGCCTTAATCACCGCCAACGATATCTGGTCCGCCTCGTTCTCTGCGGCTTTTTTCTGACTCAGCTCTGCCATCCGTGCGGCACGGTAATTGTTTACAGAAACCAAACCGTCGAATAGCGGCAGGCTCATCGACAATGAATATCCGTTGTTAAACGTCTTTTTTGTATCGTAAGTGTTAGTCTCAGGGTCTACGCCACGGCCGAAACTCAGATTGCCATTCGTATATACCCCCACGTCAGGCAGCATCGATGCCGCCTGTATGCGCTTGTCCATTTTCGACTGTTCCACCGCCAGACGATTGGAACGGTTGGCAAAGGCGTGGTTACGGGCATAGACGAGACAGTCGTTGAGCGACATCTCCCGCTCCTGTGCCCATAGCCCCATCGCCATTGCCAGAAAAACTAAACTAAATACAAACCGAAACTTTTGCATATCATCTTTTTTATTGCAAAAGTATTCATTCGCCGCCGTCAGACAATGATTTTTATCCAAAATCGTATCTTTACGGGGTGAAAACGTCTAAAAAATAGACACTATGCTTAAGAGAAAACACAAATAGAGATGATTTATGCTTGCATAATTGAAAAATATTACTACCTTTACAACAGAAAAACAAATAGACAGCAATATGAAACTATTGATAATTGACGACAACGAGGCGGTGCTCCGCTCATTGAAATTAGTGTTTACCGGCGTATTTGACCATGTCGTTACGGTCAGCAATCCGCAGCTGCTGCCGGCATTGCTCAGAGAGGGCGATGTGGATGCGGTGCTGCTCGACATGAACTTCGATGCCCGTAAGCTCGACGGCAGTGAGGGGCTGTTCTGGCTTGAAAGAATAAAGGAGCGCGAGAATGCCCCGGCAGTGGTGCTGATAACAGCTTTCGGCGACGTGCCACTTGCAGTTGAGGCTATGAAGCGTGGCGCCGAGGACTTTGTCACCAAACCGTGGGACAATGAGGAGCTGATAGCCAAGCTGCACAAGGCGATGGCAAAGCGCAGGGAGCGGATGGCAGACCAGGCAGCCGTGGCAGAGGCACACATAAACAACGCACGGGCTAAAGAGCATAGCAACATGACGCTGGAGGAACTGAAAACCGACCACATAAGCCATGTGGTGAAAGAGTGCGGCGGCAATCTCACACTGGCAGCCGCGCGGCTTGGCATAAACCGCCAGACACTATATAACCAGATGAAGAAAATGAAGAATGAAGAGTGAAGAACGAAGAATCAAATATCTATAAAACTAATAGATTCTTCACTCTTCACTCTTCATTCTTCACTCTTCACTCTTCACTCTTCACTTATACTATGCGCCACTTTAGACTTAACATAATTCTTGCCCTCCTTGTAATTATAGTTGCGTCGGCAGCCCTCGGGATGCTGCTTGCCGCCGGAGGACACGCCGTACCCAAAATTCTGCTTACGGCAGTCATTGCCGCAATGTTAGTAAGGATGATGCAGATGGTGTGGCGGCTCATTCACCAGATGTCGTTCTTTGTCCGCGCCCTAAGCAACAGCGACTTTATGATACGCTTCCCCAGGAGCGACGACCACGAGCTGTGCGAGATGTTCAGCACCATGAACGACATAATAGCGCTTTACCGCGATAACCAGATAGAGATAGAGACCAAGCGGTTTTACTACGACCGCATACTGAAAATAATGAGCCACGAGCTGCGCAACAGCGTTACTCCTATAGTGTCGTTGAGCGACGACATGCTCAAACGCCCGAACGTGTATCAGGGAGATACGCTCCGCGAGGGCATTGAGGTGATAAACGACCGCTGTGTGAGCATGAAACGTTTCCTCGACTCATACTACGAGATGACGCATCTGCCACAGCCGCAAATGAGCACCATTGACGTGGGGCAGATGCTGGCGCACATCAAACAGCTCTTTGACCAGGAACTCAAAAAGGAGGAATATAACAATGTGGATTTACGTTTCAATTATGGCAACGGCATGTCCATTAACGGAGACTGTGATCTGCTCAGTCAGGTACTTATCAATCTTATAAACAATGCGCTGCAGGCTACAACAAACACAAAGCGTCCGCTAATAGAGATCGTGGCATCCACCCCCAACGGCAAACCATACATCACCGTGACTGACAATGGCACTGGAATACCCGATGACATCATCGCCGACATATTCCTGCCGTTCTACACCACCCGTGAGAGCGGCACGGGAGTGGGGCTGTGCATCAGCCGACAGATAATGAGGCTGCACGGAGGCGACCTCACCGTGAGCAGCAAACCTGGTACAGGCTCGCAATTTACAATGTCATTTGAAACCGAGTAGGAGAAAAATGATGCAATTTCAACGAAAACTGTTGTGAGTATGTTTTCCCACAGATGAGCAGATTCTTCATTGAGCCGTTTTTGGGGCTGCGCATACGGAGAATGTGGAGAAAATCAATTTTGTATCATTGAAGAGCCATGCAAAAATGCCGCATGGCGCACAAGCCTTCGCAGCCGCTTTCGATGGCTTATGCAACCGCTTGCAATAGCCAATGCAAGCGGCTGCATTTTTTTAGCAGTGTACGAAACCGTTTTTTTTAATATTATAAAACCAGTTGGCGGAATTGAAATAACAGGGAGGGCAGGTTTCCAACCTGCCCTCCCTGTGTAACATTTACTGCGGCCGCTATACATAGCGGCCCTACATTCATTCCCTTTCATATTATTTAATATTCTTGCTTGCAGAAATTTCAATATTTTGTTGTAAGTTTGCAACGATGAAAGTATTGAAGGGGTTTTTAGCAATGTTTCTGGCGGGCATCGGGAATTGTGCCCATGCACAGAGTGATGACAATTCGGCGGCCGAATTGACACCTATAGCCTATGATGTTGCCGCAGATATGCCGACGGCAGACAGCATCCAACTGGTGTTGCCGTATGTGAATACTTTCGGACAGGTAGAGAATTTTTCTTGGCAGCCTTATTATTGGCGGCCAAACATGCAATGGGACTTGCACAAGGGACTTAATCTGAACCTCGGCTTGTCGGTGTTTGCGCAATTGGGCAAACACTCGTATGGCGGAGTGGGCTTCACACAGGATATCTCAGCATTGTATGCCGTGCCAGTAACCGACAAGCTGTCGGTGGCTGTGGGCGGATGGCTGAGCAACATAAACTGGGCTAACAACTCATGGCACGACGCGGGACTCACGGCTATCGTCGGCTACCGTTTCAACCAACATTGGGAGGCTTTTCTGTATGGGCAGAAGTCTATAGTAAGGGGCATGCGCATGCCCTACCCTCTTTACGACATGCAACAGCTTGGCGACAAAATCGGGGCTTCGGTAAGATACAATGTGAACCCGTCGATGAGCATTGAGGTATCTGTGGAAAGGGGGTGCCCCCCTGCCCCCCGGTGGGGGGTGCCGCAACCTAAAAACTAATCATGGCCGCAGCATAAAACTAATCACGACACCCCCCACCGGGGGGCAGGGGGGCGACAGATATTCCTGCACCCCTCAAGTATTGACACCAGCTCAGATGCTGCCTGCGCCCGAAGCATGGCTATGCGTATCTGGCGGAAATCGGGAATGCCCTTGAATATGGGGCTTGCCGCAAGATGGCGGCGGGTATGCAAAATGCCGCGGTACTCGTCTATCCGCTCTATGTTGATGCGCAGCTGCTCCTCGAGCAAATCTATTTTCTCATCAACCGTAAGCGGCTCAGACGCTATTCCACTCAGACACTCGTTTATTTCCTTGAATATCCATGGACGGCCGAAGGTGGCACGGCCAACCATAATGGCATCTACTCCATATCGCTCAAATGCCGCCTTTGCCTCCTCCGCACTTGTTATGTCGCCATTGCCGATGATGGGAATTGTGATGCGGGGATTGCTCTTCACCTCTCCGATAAGTGTCCAGTCGGCATTTCCGGTATACATCTGGCTGCGTGTGCGCCCGTGTATGGTCAGCGCCTTTATTCCGCAATCCTGAAGCTGTTCGGCAAGTGTCGGTATCACGAGGCTCTCGCTATCCCACCCGAGGCGTGTCTTAACGGTGACGGGCACGTTTACAGCCTTAACCACCTCACGTGTTATGTCGAGCATCAGCGGAATGTTCCGCAGCATTCCGGCACCTGCGCCCTTGCCTGCGACTTTCTTTACCGGGCATCCGAAATTTATGTCTATAACGTCGGGGCGCGCCTGCTCCACTATGCGCGCGGCCTCAACCATGTCGTCTACCGTGCGCCCGTAGATCTGAATGCCTACGGGACGCTCCTCCTCACAGATAGTAAGTTTGCTTACGGTTGATTTCACAGCCCTCACCAAAGCCTCTGCCGACACAAACTCGGTATAGACCATGGCAGCCCCGAAACGCTTGCAAAGCATTCGGAAACCGATATCGGTGACATCCTCCATCGGTGCCAGAAACACCGGATTTGGTCCAAATTCTATATCACCAATCCTCATCAATATCCGAAAGTATAAGTGGTAGTCTTGCCACGGTTGTCGCTAACGGCAACGGTCTTTATAGAGCCGTCGGCATTAGTGGCGGTCTCAAAAACGTATGTGGTGCCCTTCTTGCCCTCAGCCTTTGCTATGACGCTTGTCTGGCGGGCGAGCTTATAGAACGACAAAAGCATGAACGGGTCGCAACTGGCGACACCCTCCATAAGCTGGTTTACATCTACCGTAGTTGTGCGGTTGTCGATGTTGCTGTACGTCATCTTGTACACCTCCGCCTTGTGGCTATGGTCAGAATAAATGCGCTCTATGCCAATGCTGTCGGCACGGTGCAGGCTGTCCACCTCAAGACTTCCCTTGCCGTTGTAATAAAAACCGTATGCCTGCACAAATTTATCGCCAATGGTATTGTTTATCATAAATCCGTTGGCAAAGCTATAGTCATAGACACCATTGGTAAAGCCCTTGTATCCTATTTTCTGCGAGACATTTGTACGGCGGCCGTCAACATTGTTTACAAGATATCCCCCGGCCGACTCAAGCCCGGTTATCATTCTTGGCTGGAAGATATACATGTTTGAACCAGGCAAGAAGCGGTCGATACATTCGCCCTCAAGAGTCAGATTGTTGAGAGTAAACAGCGTATCAGCGTACGTAAACTCATATTTTGTCTGCTTAGCCGTTACTGTCCGCTCTCTCTCATCGTAGCTGAACTCAATCTCACGCCTCATTTCGCCAGCACTCATAGAGATAGCCGTAGGGCGATGTTTTCCGTCGTAGTCTATGCTTATGTTGCTGCCGTCGCTGCCCGTAATAGTGCGTACCTCGGCGGCATTGCCAAGCGAGCCGTCCTGACGTGTGGCAAACTGGCGGAAGCGGAACGACGCTCTTGCACGGCTTGCATCCTCAGAGTCTACAATGCGGAAAGTGGCATAGCGGCTTTTCCCTGTTTTGTTTTCCTCAAACTCCACACCATATTTCGTTATGGTATAGGCTTTTCCCGTCAAATCACCCTTTATGGTTACAAAACTATTGTCGCCCTCAACCAACTCTATGCGCCACGGCGAATATGAGAGGAAGCACAGGCTGTCCTCTGTCTCGTTGGCATACGCATATCCGAAAGGCATGTCAGCTGTAACAGGTTTACCGATCTGGATGCCATAATATGAGCCGGAATCCATCTTGTCACACGATGCAGCCATGGCGACTACAGCCAATGCCGCAAAAATATTTTTCTTTATATCCATAATTTAAAAGTTATTTTTATTCCGACTGCAAAAATACAAAATAATATCGAAAAACAGGCATAAAACCGTTTTATGTTTAACCTGCATTATTCATATTGTTCCGTTACGAAAGGGCTATAATGCAGGCTAAAAAAGCCTCCGTACCGCTAATAGGGTACAGAGGCCTTCTTGCCGGTTCCTCACAATACGGATATTGCTGCGGAAAATATCTCTCTCAAAATTTTCTTCTTTTTACATCAGAACCAAACCAGAGTCAAAAACTGACTTGTTTGAATTGTAACTGTTGTCGCATGCTTTAATCCACATTCTCTTTACAAAATCAACAATCTTTTTCATAACTTCAAATCTATTTAAATTAAACTTAGGGGCTTGTGTCATCCTTGTTTTTGCCCCGTTATCCTGTGGACATCCGCCGATGCCCTGTTCTCTTGTTATCCGCTGCAAAGATATGGCATTTCCACATCTGCAGCAAGCAATTTTTAAGTAATTGCGTATTTTCCATGCAGTTTTTGACGTACATCAAAAAACACTCATTAAGCTGCGCTATGGCTTTCCCCATAAGCTCAGAAGACGCAAAGCGGTTTGAACATACGCTTGTCCCGCATATCTACCGGCCATTACAGACTTTACAGACTGAGGAAAGGCCTTCATTTTTCTTCCGTTTTTCTTTGCCAGTTCATTTTAAATCCCTAACTTTGTTGCTCAACAAACAATCTTCTTGTGACAAGCCACTACATTTATCAACAACTTAAACTTATGAGAAAACTTACATTATCACTAATTTTCCTATGCATCGCCAGCATGACAGCTATGGCAAAGAGCGTGGTTTTCACCTTGGCTGACGATACGAAAGTGTACTATCTGCTTGGAGGCGAGACCAACCCCATGATGAGGTTCGCCGACGGCAAGCTGACCGTCGAAGCCGACACCTACGAATTTACAGACATCAAGAATTTCTACATTTCTGCCGAGGATGACCCAGCGGGCATCGGAAACCTCTTGACAAAACACAATTTCAGTTTTCAAGACGGCACTGTCGTACTACAGTCTGCTGACGCAAAAAACGCCGCTGTATTTACCACCGACGGCAAAGCCGTACAAGCCGGCATCGTGAGGAATGGCGACATTTTCACCGTCAACCTGAATTCGCTGCCGGCAGGGAGCTACATCATAAAAGCCGGCAAGACGGCATTCAAAGTCTCGAAAAAATAGGAGGACACTATTATGACGATTTTAAAAAACACACTCAAGACTGCTTTTTTGGGCTTCGCATGCATGACAAGTCTCACGGCCACCGCCCAGGACAAGCCCGACAAATTCTCATTCTGCTTCGACGACCGTTTCATAGCCAACGACGAGATTGACCTCGTAGATGTAGACTCCGTTAGCTTTGAGAAAAACTACATGAAACGGTTTAAACTTTACAAAGGCAGCGTCAGGAAACTCACCACGGCCTACCGCACCGGCGGCAAGTATATTTTGGGCGACGGCCCACGCTCGCTCATCAAGCCCAACCAGTACAGCACAATAGACTTTACAAAAGAAACATCAAAATGGTGTTTCCAGCGCTCAATGGAGTCTGAGCACTTCATCTGCTTTTGGGAAAAAGGTCTCAATCTTGTAAACAACACCGTGTCGCTCGGAGGACATTCCATAAACGTAAAAACCATGCTCAACCGTGCCGAGACAGTATGGAAGTCGTACGTTGAGGACCTCGGATTTCTCGTGCCAGGCCAGTCAACCACCGACTCATACAAAATCTGCATGTTCATAGTAAACCAGACTGACTGGCGTGCCGACGGCTCGGGAGAAGACGGTACAGCCTACTACTATTCAGGAACCACAAAAAACTCAAAAAGCGTAAAGGTGGGACTGTTCCACTGCAACCCGTGGGCAGCGTCGGCTGAGGGCGGACACACAATGGCCCACGAGGTCGGACACGTGTTCCAATACCTCGTTTGCGCCGACCTCGGCACCAGTCACGGCTGGGGATGGGGCTTCGGCGACGGCGGCTCAGGCGGCAACTGCTGGTGGGAGTGCTGCGCACAGTGGCAAGCCTTCCAGGTTTATCCCGCCACTACATTCAGCAACTACCGCTACAACGAGTATGTTACATCAGCCTACAAAAATCTTCTACACGAAGACTTCCGCTACGCCAATTATTTCATTCAAAACTACTGGTGCGAGCTGTTCGGCAAAGATTTTATCGGCAAACTGTGGAGAGCGTCCACACGGCCGGAAGACCCCGTACAGACATATCTGCGCATAAACAATCAGACAACAGACGACTTCAACAAAATGATTTTTGACTACGCATGCCGGGCCATTACATGGGACATCGACTGGCTGCGCGACAAGGGCAAAAACTATCAGAACTCGTTCTCAACCACACTAAACCATGTGGCAGGAACAGAAAACACATACATCGTAGCACCCGAATGCACACCACAGAACTACGGATTTAACATAATCCAGCTCAAAGGCTTCACCCCGGGACAGACCGTAAAGGTAAACTTCAAGGGCGTGGCAGGCGCAGAAGGCTACCGCAGCATAAACACAGACAAGGCCGGATGGCGCTACGGATTCGTAGCACAGGCTACAGACGGCTCACGCATCTACGGCGACATGCACAGCGACAAGGAAGGCACTGCAGAGCTAACCCTGCCTGAACAAACCGCAAAAGCATGGCTCGTGGTTACGGGCGCACCTACCGAACACTGGCGCCACCCATGGGACGACAGCGCTGAGAACGACGAGCAGTGGCCATACACTGTAGAGCTAACCGGATGCTCGGCAATGGGCACAACAAGAGAATATGGCGACTATCCCGAAGATTACCAGCGCAAGGACACCACCGTGGTGATAGACGCCGAGCTTGCCCGCGCCAACGACTACAGCAGCGTACGTGTTCAATACGACATGGATGCCATTAGCCAGGCCCTCGGAGTCAGCACCAAACAGATGAAAGCCGTGAAATGTAGCGCATCAAGCAAAGGCGTACAAGGCACCATCGACTTTGTAGGCGTAAATGCCAACGGCACCTACCGCTACGGCACCACAACCTCAACATCGTCAGCCACATGTTTCGGTCACTGGTTCAGCACGACAGGCAACGTCTGCGGCTACGACGGCAGCGCCGCAATCTTTGCAGAGATGTACCCGGATAAATATGGCTGCTACGTTGGACAATATCCCAACCGCCTCACCGCTGGCAACACCTACACCGTCCGTCAGGCATTCGTCTACACACACACCGACGGAAAACAATATACGGCGACAATGCTTGTGAGACTCAAAATAAAGTAGATTGCAAAAATAATGCAAAACACCTGCAAAATAAAGGACGTGTACGTAAGATTACCAACTAAAATCGGGATATTCTTGCACAGCCGAAAAAAAAGAATTACTTTTGCCGCATATACTGAAAACAACTAAAGTGTATGAGAACGGCATTGTTTACAGGCAGCTTCGACCCTTTCACAATAGGACACGACTCGATTGTGAGGCGCATTGTGCCACTATTCGACAGGATAGTGATTGGCGTTGGCATTAACGGACGGAAACACTGCATGGCAAGTCCTGAGGACAGGGTGATGACAATACAGCGGATATATGCCGGCAACGGCAACATAGAGGTAGTGGCTTTCAGCGACTGCGCCATAGACCTTGCAAAGCGCACAGGTGCGCAATGCATCGTAAGAGGTGTGCGAAACGTGAGAGATTTTGAATACGAGCGCGACCAGGCTGAGATAAACAGGATGATAGGCGGAATAGAGACCCTGCTGCTGTTTGCCGAGCCCCAGCTTGCCTGCCTGTCATCGAGCGCCGTGAGGGAGTTAACGGCTTTCGGGAAAAATGTCGATGAATTGTTGCCCCCCTGCCCCCCGGCGGGGGGTGTCCCAATACAAAACAAACATTAAACCATACCCCCACTGACAACTAAGGGGGCTACAATATGATAACATACAATACAGAAGGCGTGAAAATGCCTAAGATAAAGAAACGCGACACCACGGCATGGATAAAGGCTGTGGCTGCCAGCTACGGACGAAATGTAGGCGAAATAGGCTACCTGTTTGTCGACGATGAGAAAATTCTCGAGGTAAACCGCGAGTATCTCGGCCACGACTATTATACCGACATCATAACGTTTGACTATGACGAGGGCGACATCATCAACGGCGACCTCGTGATAAGTCTCGACACCGTGAGAAGCAATGCGGAAATGTTCGGGAAAACATACGAGGAGGAGCTGCACCGCGTAATCATCCACGGCATACTCCACCTTTGCGGCATCAACGACAAAGGTCCCGGTGAGCGCGAGATTATGGAAGCTGCCGAGAACAAGGCATTAATTTTGAGAAAACTGTAGGGCCGCTACGTGTAGCGGCCGCAAACAATGATTGGTCTATACGCGATTACATTTTTCAAATGCGGCCGCTACACGTAACGGCCCTACTTTTACAGAAATCAAAGGCCAATTGACAGAATTAAATACGCACAGAGTTAATTCTGTCAAGGGGCAAGGTATATTAAATACATATGAGAAAAAACGCAAGCGGCTTCATTGACCAATGAAGCCGCTTGCGATGGCCGATGAAACCGCTTGCATAGTTCTGTATAGCTGTGGAATAAAAAATGATGCATAGACGACAACACATCTCCCTATATTTATCGGGTGGCCATCACTTTACCGGATGGAACAGCCTGTCTTTCGTTCCCAAAGCCTTTATCTCCTCCATGGTAAATGGCGGACGCCACCGCATGGTGCCGTTGTTCGTACCC
>CABSIA010000058.1 GCA_902477645.1 uncultured Prevotella sp.
TGCGTTGCCAAACGCTTATATATGCGTTCTGAATAAGATTATTAATCTTAATGCCGTAAGATTAATAATCTGTTGGCCGTAAGATTAATAATCTTATCGCCAACGCACCCGCATGCGTTTTTAAACAGATATCAATGACTCCGGCAGCACATACGGAAGAGTTTTGAAAAACGTCAAGAATAATTATCTGGTATAAGCGTTTCTCTGCAAGTTTTTCTGCCGGCACGGCTTGCGTTCGCCCACGTTAAATTTATACGGTGGCTCCACGTTTTTTTTTATATGCGCATGCTCCGTAAAAAGTGGCATTAAATTGGCTCGTAATGAACTTTTAACACTTAATATGTTTGCCAGCTCAGAAAAACTGCTTAATTTTGTATTCATAACAGTTATTCTTTAAATTGCCGACACTATGTTTTTTAGCACATTACAAAGTGTGCAGCTTTTATGGAGAGACTGTTGTTTTGCTCAATTATTTTTGGGTGGGAGACTTTCGTTTATTATTAAATCTGACAAGTAATATTATGAGCGATAAATTATCAAGGTGCGCCTGGTGTGGTGACGATTCTCTTTATGTGAAATATCATGATGAGGAATGGGGGAGAGCTGTCAGGGATGACAAAACTCTTTTTGAATTCTTAACGCTTGAAAGCGCACAGGCAGGGCTTGCATGGATAACTATCTTGAGAAAAAGAGAAGGATACCGCACTGCATTTCTTGACTTCAATTATAAAGAAGTGGCAAAAATGACTCCCGAGGACGAAGAAAGGCTAAGGGCTTACGAGGGAATTGTAAAAAACAGATTAAAGATTCACAGCGCAATCATCAATGCTAAACTTTTTGGAGAAATAGTAGAAGAATTTGGATCATTTTTCAATTATGTGATGACATTTATGCCTAATGGAGAAAGGATAATCAATGATATACCCAATCTTGAGTCTGTGCCAGTGTCATCGCCCGTATCTGATGCCATGAGCAAAGACATGAGGAAAAGAGGATTTAAATTTTTTGGCACCACGATTTGCTACTCATTTCTTCAGGCAACCGGTTTCATCGATGACCACCTTAATTCCTGCCATTGCAAAAACAAATAATTCGACTTTCTTAAGTTCTGGAGAAATAGGAAGTGGAAAACACTTTGTAATATGCAAAAAAATAACTTACGCAATGATTGTGTACTATGCGCCCCGAAGGGGCAACAGGCACATTACCCTGGGCATTGCCATGGATAATAGGCATCCGGGGCAATGCGCCCTGCAATGGCAAAAGCATAATTGCGTAAGTTATTTTTCAAATATTACTTTGTTTTTTCAGCATATTCTGCTGAAAAACACGAGGATGTCTTCCCATGTCTTGAAAGTGTCGGAGCCAAACTCTATGACGGTGCCCATGAAGTCTTTTGGCGGCCGGCAGGAGATGAAATAGTCGCCTATGAGGGTTTTGGGCATGTTTGTGAATATCACATGGTTGTGAGCTGGTGTTGATAGATATTTCTCGCACCACGCCATGGTCTCGGTGAGATATTCGTGGTTGTTGGTTGGGCACGGAGCTACTATGTAGACATCGAAATGCTCTATGAGGAACTCGTAGGCTTGCGTGAGGTTCGACTTGGGGCGGTTGTAGCTGTCCTGCAGGCAGTCGGCAGCTATATACAGAGCTGGACGCTCACGTCCTTCCTGCTTATCGCTAATCCAGCGTATTACGGGCAATACGCCATGTGTGAAGCTGCTGTCGTCCATTCTGTGCCCGCCGTGGAAATGGAAAGCCTGGGTATAGTGCTCACGGAAAAGGTCGAAGGTATGAACCACAGGATCGTTGTCGCCAAAGAGCCCGTATACATGGCCGTTGTCGTCGGCGGCATGCTCGAAGTTCTGCATACAGATGTCACGGTATTCCTTCTCGAGCGACTTTGTTACAAGAAACTCAGTCTCGCCGTCGGCACGTGGATTTTGCCAAAGCTGCTTGCCAGTCATGCCATGGGCTTTCATGGTGTCGTGCATGTTGAATGCCGGGTTTACGCAGATGCGGTCTATGCCATAGAGCATCTCCGTATACATGCCGCCCATGGATGTGCCAATTATCAGGTCGGGTTTCTCACGCCCGCAAACGTCACGGAGCATTGCTAATGCCTCGGCGGGATGCAGAGGCAGGTCGTATGCTATGACAGTGGCGTTGGGCAGCACGTCTTTTATGCGTCTCACCGTTCCCGATTGGGCCGACGAGCCGAAGCCGTGAACATATAGTATCTTTTTGCCCGACATGAGGTCGGGGAACTGTTTTATATATTGATTTTCCATTATCTATTATTGTAGTTGCGGATTGTGGCCGTTGCATGTGACGGCTCTGCAGAGATCTCTGATGTTGGATATTGTCCTCACCCTTGGGTGCGCATACGCCTTTACGTGCTCATACTGCCAGATGCGTTTTGCCGGCACGTGTATGGCATAGGCTCCTGTCTCCACGGCTGGTATCACGTCGCTTTTGAACGAGTTGCCTACCATGAGCATTTCCTCTGGCTCTATTCCAAGCTCACGGCACAGCAGGCGGACTGCATCGGGCGTTTTGTCGTTGACCACCTTCACGTAGTCAAAGTAGTGGCTGAGGCCCGAGCGCTCAAGTTTGCCGTGCTGGTCTAAAAGCTCGCCTTTTGTAAACACTGCCAACTTCAAACCGTCATGGTGCGACAGACTTTCAAGAACCTCAACAACGCCATCAAGAGGCGTGGCGGGTAATGTGAGCAGGCTGCGCCCAAGTTCCAAAATCCGTCTGATGCCCTCGCCTCCTATTTTGCCACCGGTCATGGCATTGGCATTCTCAATGAGCGATATGGTAAATGCCTTAACCCCAAAACCCAGCAACGGCATGTTGCGGCACTCGGTCTCGAAAAGACTTCTTTTCACCTCTTCCTTGTCTGCGCCATATTCTGCCAGCAGCGAGGCGTAGTCCTCCTCTACTTCCACGAAGTGCGACTGGCAGTCCCAAAGTGTGTCGTCGGCATCGAAAACAACAGCTTTTATCATGTCACATGTCTTTTTGTTTGCAAAGGTAGTGTAAAATTTCGCCAAACCAAAATTTTACACTACCTTTGCAAGTAATAAGCCTAAATAAAACACATACAAACCATGCCACAGCTGCCACCACCTAACATCAACATTGCAGTTTTGCTCGTATTCTTCAACCGCCCTTCTACCTTCAAGCTCGTTTTTGACGAAGTGCGGAAGGCACGTCCGTCACATCTGTTCCTATACCAGGACGGCCCGCGCTCAGAGGCCGACATGCCGGGCATAGAGGCGTGCCGCAAGATAGCTGCAGACATCGACTGGCAGTGCGATGTGAGGACTTGCTTCCAAGAGCGCAACTACGGCTGCGACCCGTCGGGCTTCATGGCTCACAGATGGGCGTTCAGCATTGCCGACAAGTGTATAGTGCTTGAGGACGACGTGGTGCCGAGCCAGTCGTTCTTCCCCTTCTGCAAGGAAATGCTCGACCGCTATGAGCACGACGAGCGCATAACAATGATAGCTGGTTTCAATACCGACGAGCAGACTGCGGACATGCCATATAGCTATTTCTTCACATCGGCATTCTCCATCTGGGGATGGGCATCGTGGCGCAGAGTTGTGGAGAGATGGGATGAGAAATATAGTTTCCTCGACGACGCACACACTGCACGTCAGCTTGCCGCTCTTGCCAAGGAGCGGCATGTGAGGGCAGACTTCATGAAGATGTGCCATGACCACAAGGCAAGCGGGAAACCCTATTTCGAGAGTATATTCTGGTCACGGATGCTCATGGACAACGGACTCGCCGTGATGCCTGCCGTAAACTTGATTAACAATGTAGGCGCAACAGCCGACTCCACACACTACAGCGAGTTGCAGACCATGCCAAAGGCTCTCAGGCGCCTGTTCACAATGAAACGCCTTGAGCTGCAGTTTCCGCTGCGCCATCCTGCCTGCGTAATGGAAGATGCAGGCTACCGCCAACGCCTATACCGCCGTAACGCATGGGGACATCCCTGGATAAAGGCCGGCCGCTCAATGGAAGAGCTGTGGTACAACCTCGTGCAGCTAAAGTTCGGATACATTGCAAAAATGGCGACACGAAGACTGAAGAAAACATTTGGATTACAGAAACATAAATGATTTTGAGTTGACAAGTGAACATGTTGACGAGTTGACGGTTAATCCCACACCATAGAACTAACAACTTGTTTACTCGTCCACTCGTCCACTTGTCCACTCGTTAACTCGTCAACTTAATTAAATAACTATGAGAAAAACTTTATTAACCACTCTCGCCATGGCTGCGGCAACATGCTCTATGGCAACTGACGTAAAAATCACATCGCCCGACGGCAGACTACAGGTAGATGTAAACGACAACAACGGCACACCTACCTACACTGTCAGTTACGACGGCAAGACAATGATGACACCGTCGGCATTGGGACTGAAGACAAATATCGGCGACTTTTGCACAGGTCTCAGTATTAAGGAGGCAAAGACAAGCAAGGTGGACAAGCACTACACCATGTCGCGGACAAAAGCCTCAGAGGGACATTTTAAGGCAAACCAGACCGACATAATAATGCAGAACACATCCGGAATGAGAATGACCGTCACATTCTGCGTCGCCGACAACGATGTGGCTTTCCGCTACACACTGCACCGCGGCAAAGACAACAACCCTAAATGTGCAGTAATCTACTCAGAGGCAACGGCTTTCAACTTCCCCGATTATACAACAACCTTTATCTGCCCGCAGAGCAAAACCATGGCAGGGTGGGAACGCACCAAGCCATCGTACGAGGAAGAATACACACCCGATGCGCCTTTGGACACTCTGTCGCAATATGGCGAGGGCTACACATTCCCCGCACTTTTCCACATTGGCGACAACGGCTGGGCACTTGTTGGCGAGACGGGCACGGGCAGCAACTATCCCGGCTGTCACATCAGTGACTACAGCAAAGGCAAGGGCTACAGCATAGCATTCCCTAACCCTACAGAGATGAACGGGCTCGGGAGCCAATACGCCGGCGTCACCGTTCCAGGCTCTACGCCATGGAGAACCATAACCGTCGGCTCAAATCTGAAACCGATCGTAGAGACAACTATTCCATACGACCTCGTAGAGCCTCTATACAAGCCCTCGCAGGAATATAAACCAGGGCGATATACATGGAGCTGGCTGATGTGGCAGGACGAATCCATTAACTACGACGACCAGATAAAGTTCATAGATCTCGCAGCCGCCATGGGTTACGAATATTGTCTTGTCGACGGACTCTGGGACAAGCAGATAGGCCGTAGCCGTGTAGAGGAACTGTCACGCTATGCACAGTCGAAGGGTGTCAGACTGCTGTTATGGTACAACTCTAACGGCTACTGGAACGATGCGCCACAAGGACCACGCCACCGCATGGACACCTCATGGGCACGCGAGGAGGAGATGACATGGATGCGCAACAACGGCATAGCCGGCATCAAGGTCGACTTCTTCGGCAGCGACAAGCAGGAGATGATGAAGCTCTACGAGGATATTCTCGTAGATGCCAACCGCCACGGCCTGCAGGTAATATTCCATGGATGCACCATACCGCGCGGATGGGAGCGCATGTACCCCAACTACGTAGCGTCAGAGGCTCTTCTTGCATCCGAGAACGTGCGCTTTACCGACCACCATGCGCGCCGCGAGGCTTTCGAGCTTACCATGCACCCGTTCTCACGCAACGCCCTTGGCAGTGCTGACTGGGGTGGTGTTATGATGAACACACACATGCACAAAGACAACAAGAGCGGCCATCCGCGCTATACCAGCAACACCTTCGAGATGGCATCGGCAATTGTAATACAGACAAGCGTGAACTGCGTTGCCATGTGCCCCAATAACCTTGATGAGCTGCAGCCTTTCGAGATTGACTTCCTGAAAGAATTGCCTACAACATGGGACGAGACACGATACATCGACGGCTACCCGACACGCTATGCGGTATTGGCCCGCCGCTGTGCAGACAAATGGTATGTTGCAGGCCTCAACGCCACCGACAAACCGTTAATTCTCCGTCTCTCGCTCCCGATGCTCGCAGGAAAGACCGTTAGCTATTACACAGACCTGCCCAAGAAAAAAGACC
Source organism: uncultured Prevotella sp. (assembly GCA_902477645.1). Taxonomy (GTDB): domain Bacteria; phylum Bacteroidota; class Bacteroidia; order Bacteroidales; family Bacteroidaceae; genus Prevotella. The sequence continues at coordinate 6,134 of CABSIA010000058.1, forward strand.
AGCAACTGCCGGCACCTGTGCTGAAGACCCTTAAAGTTGATGCAAAAGGAATTGCGAAGGTCACAATTCAGCCTAATGGAGGAATAATTCTGAAGTAAGGTTTGTTAGATTATGAGGTTTTAAGGTTTTAAGGTGAAGTTACTAAAAAACTATTCTCACCTCAAAACTTTAAAACCTCATAACCTTATCTATCAAAACCTTATACCATTGAAACCAATGCGAAAAGGTACACCTGTCGTCGCAACCGCTTGCGATAGCCAATGCAAGCTGTTTCATAATCCATCGCAAGCGGCGGCATTTTTTGGGGGGTATCAGAGCATATTTATGCGGCCTTATATTAGCTTATTGGTATAAGAGGAATATTACGGCCTCCGGCATCTACTTTTTTAAGTTGATTTTCTATGGTAGAATTAATATTATTGAGAAATTTATCATACTCATTTTGTCTGGTTCTAAATAATTCTTCCAAAAAAACAATGTTTCCTTTGCCAATATATACTAACTGCTTATTGCTGGAGACAGAATGGTTCTGACATAAGTTGCAGGATACTTCTATCATTTTTTTGCAAACCAATTTCTTGTTTTCTTCTTCATTCTTTTTGCAAATGAGATTTATGAGCCCCAAAATCTCCTCTGCAACCACCCAAATCATATCTTTTAACGTCTCCATGTCACGTTTCTTTACATCAACTCCTATGGCGGCAGATGAGAGATGTTTTTGGGCAGAATCTATATGGAGATTAAAATAATGAAATATCTCTGCAGTACGTTGATACTTGCCATAGTCATCTTCTATAATATTCTGCGACTTGGATAGGCTCGCCTCAAATGGTTTAAACTTCAGTTTCTGAAGATACTCTTCAGACGGATAATAAGTAAAGTGTCTGCTTTTAAGACATTCTGACAGAGAATACAAATAGACGGTGCTACGGACAATATTATAATAATAGCTGACAAGCATTGTACGGTAGTCAGACGCATCAAGCTTTGTTGTGTTTTTCATTGTTTTATCCTGAGACCTCCATGTCAACATTGCAAAAAGAAGAGATGTAGCAGAAATAAGAATAGCAAACCAGTCCCAAATATCCATGTGCAAAAATCTTGCCATGCTCCTGTTATTGTAAATGCAATCACATATAAGTGCTATCATAAGCACAATGAGCATTAAGAAAAAGGCTGTTATGCCTTTGTTAGCTGGGTTCTTTAACCAGTTTGTTTTTTTAGGTGTTTTCATATTTTGAATAATTTAATTGTTTCAACTTTTGGAATTTCGTCAAGCGAGCGTACATGACTCATTTGGGTAATCAATGTGGCAACATACTCGCTTTTGGGATTTTTGCTCAGGGCTGATAAAAGACAGGAGTCGTTTGGTGAAATATAATCGTTTTCATGAAACAGACTGTCCTCGTCGGAATATCGTGCAAAAACATCAGGCGCATACATCGCCACATATATGGTGGCACACGCAATTATCTCTGCAAAGTAATCCACGTTACTTGTTATGTATCTGTTTGCTAAACGAAGCGGATGTTGCCAGTTTCGGTTCCCGCCATTGTCTCTCATCAGTCCGAGTGCAGAAATCCATATTCCGTCAATGTCAAGGATAGAAATAGTTCCCTGTTTTTCAATAATTATATTTGCAGAATGTATGTCACCATGGATAATACCTTTTTTATGATTAATGCTACAAACAGTCTTAAATTGGCGCAATAACAATGCAATACGGCGATTATCGTAAAGATTTCTTCTAAGGTACGCCATCAGCGTTTCCCCAGAGTACCATTTCATTACCAATGCAGGAAAAATTCCTTTTGACAACCTCACGGCGTTGGGCAACACTTCAAACTCTGCAAAATGAGTAATGTCATGCTGGCGCAAATGCTTGTGTACGGTTTCCAATCGCGCAATATATTCACAGATATGTGCCAACGGAATATTTCGAGGGAAACGTACGGCAACTCTTTCGTCACAGATGTTTGCAGGAAAAACAATAGCCTCGCGCCCCTGTACGAATGACAACGAGCCGTCATAGCTTTTTTCAAACAAAGCATTTTTCAGTCTGTCATCTATAAAATCACGGGCTGCCACAGCGTCAATATAGTCTTGCGTCATGGGAATGTCAGAAAAATCCCATAAAGAGATTGTTCCGTCATTACATGCTATCCACTTTCTTTTGTTACCACGGTCAAGAATACCCGTCTGCGTCTCCGATACAGACTGTTTGGTGTATTCTCCAACCTCAAAGTATTTATGTGGCAATTCTGGATATAGCATGGATATAAGTTCTGGAAATCCGCGGAGGATATGCCATAAGCGTTCTACTGGAAGTTGCCTCAACGAATTTAAGTCAACCGTGCCAGAAGAATACCGTTCCTTTGTGTCTTGTTTCGTTCCCGGGTTAAGAAAAAGCCTGTTGGCTATTACGTCAGTTATAAGGTTTGCTGCTATGTTGTCAGCATTTCTAATTGCAACAGGTAGTGGCAGTCCAGGCTCTATACGAAAAGAATGCTGAGCTATTATGTTGCCCGAGTCTGGTCTTTCGGTAATCTTATGTATTGTCACACCTGCATTCAAGTCCATATTATAATACATCTGGAACCAAGGGTTCAGGCCTGGATATTTTGGCAACAGCGACGGATGAATATTTATGCCGCCGAACTTGAGCCGGCATATTATATCCATTGGGATAATCTTGTTCAATTTATATGAGACAAGCAAGTCGAAATCCGAAAGATGCTTTTCTATTTGTTTCCATGAGCTAAACCGGATGTGCATAATATGCATATTCCTGCAAGCTCTGAGCACCACATGGTCAGTAGAAAAGTCAATGACTAAAAAATTATCTGGCTCTATAATGCGCTCAATACGCTCTATCACGTCAGAATAAGCACATGTCAGCAAGGCAATTCTCATGATTTTGAACTCCAGTCTGTGGTTGTAGACATATCCTCCGCAACACCTTTGATTAGCTCAATGGCATGTGCCACATCAAAAAGCGATGCTGTTTCAACCGGAGAATGCATATATCGCACAGGCAAAGTGATATTGGCTACAGGAATTCCTTGGACATCACGTATAACCTGAAGTGAAGAGCAATCTGTGCCGCCATACACAAAGCGCCCCAAAGATGTCTGCACAGGGATGCTGCGGGCTGATGCGGCAGATTTAATGAGATTACGCAAAACCGGGGAATTGTCAGCTTTTCTCAACACACCAGGTCCTTGTCCAAGATAGAGTCTTCCCATTTGATCCTCGTGCGGCGTAGGAATATCTGTGGCATAATCAACATCAAGTACAATGACAGCATCAGGTGTATGGCTGAAATTAAATGCAAGCGAGCCGCGAAGTCCAACCTCTTCCTGAGCTGTGGCAATACAAGTCAGATTAACATGGAAATCACATTGTGAATACCATCTCAACACCTCGCCTATAATAAACAGTCCGAGCCTGTCATCCAAAGCTGTGGATGTTACGTAATCCCCATCTGTTACATAATGTGGCTTTAAAACTACAAGGTCACCGGTATCAATTGACAGACAACGCTCAGAGTCTGGAACGTCTATCCACAAATCTTCAAACACAAGTCCTTTTGGCTGCCCGAACTGTGAGGTCGCATCAAATCCTATTACGCCGTTGAATTTTTCTCCGGCTTCGTTGACAATTATTATCTTCTGCCCGAGCAGCATGTGAGGACTACAGCCTATGGAGCGGAAACGGTATTTCCCTATTCCGACTTTCTGTGTAATCTGGACGCAGATTGTATCCGCATGAGCTGCAAGCGCAAGTGTGGGATATGAGTCATTACGGCGAATGGCAAACTCCATATTGCCTATGGCGTCAGTTGTTATTTGTCCTTCTGGAGCCACAGAATGCCAGTCATTCTTAATATAAGAAATCATTTCCTTTTCCTGCATCGAGGGTGAAATGACATCAATCAGCGAAGTCAAACGGTCCAAAGCACTATCAGATGTTATTTTCATTGCGATAGTTTTTATAGTTATACTTGCGGTAATTAAATTTTTCTACCCTGTTCATCATTCGGAGAAAATCATCTTCTGGCATGCTTGACAGATTGACAATAGGGCAACCGTCTTTCAGAAATTGAACCTTGTCTGGTATAACGCCGTCTCTACATGCACGGTTGTAAATAATAGAACCAGGGAATGCTATAATCATGTCTAAGAACATACGATACCGTTTGTGATTTCTCATAAACCATTCTATCGTCTCATCGGCAGTCTCGGCAGTTTCCATAGTGTCGCCCATGATTACTCCAGACCGGGAGTTAAGTCCTGCAAGACGCAGCATTTCAAGTGCATTCTCTATCTGCTTAACTGTTATACCTTTGTGCATGCTTTTGAGAATCTTGTCAACAGCACTTTCCACACCTACGAAGATATAACGGCACCTGGTATTTTTGAGCAAGTCAACAAGTTCCTGATTAACATTGTCAATACGGAGTTGTATGGACCAGTCGAAATCATATTTCTCAATTCTCTTGCAGAACTCTCTGACACGCTCGTTGTCTGTGGCAAAAAGCTCCTCGCGAAGGGCTATATACGAAATGTTATAGTGCTGTGTAAGCCAGTCTATTTCTTTAAAAATGGAATCAAGCGAACGCTGTCTATATCGTGTGCCTGACGGATGAAAGCAGAATGTGCAGTTAAATTTGCATGACCGCCCGCCTATTATTGAAACCTGCGAATAGCGTTTGCCCTCATCGCTCATGTCAGGGTTTTTCTTCAAATAGTCACCATAGTTAAATCCTTCGTAGTCGGGGAAAGGCAAAGAGTCAAGATCCTCAATTTCTTTACGGTTCGCCGTTCTGATAAGCGAGCCATGACGGTCGTGAAAAATCAGGCCATTTATATCTTTGGGGTCTTTTTTATGGGTAAGAGCCTCTATCAGTTCTACTATAGTTAATTCTCCTTCGCCAATTATTCCGTAGTCCACTTCTGGAATTGCCAGCATGACAGTCTCCGGCTCGGCAGTCACTATTCCACCACCCATAACTATAGCTATTTCAGACTTGACCGTACGAACATAACGGGCCATACGGGCAAGATCATGAAACTCTCCCGAAAGACCACCCAATCCGACGATGTCGATATTGTTGTGGTTTATGACATCTTTAAGTATGTCGTATTCCTCGCCATCGCAATGGTTGAGGTTCAGTGTGACCACATTGGCAACTCCCGACTGTTTGAGATAGGCTGACACATAAAGAGTGCCCATCGGCATGACGTAATGCCCGTCAAAGCCATAAGTATGATAGCGTGGTATTAATAACAGTACATTCTTCATATTGCAGTCACATTCTTTCTTATATGAGATTCAAGGGTCGCACCTGTCTGCTTCTCAAATCTATCGGCAAGGACATTGATAAGTTCGAGACGCAGAGCTTGTTTGACAAAGTCGCATCTCACCTTTTTAAACCTTTCGTCAAATGAGTCATGGAACAATCGGCAACCGCCGCCACAATTCCATTTTGCAAAACAGTCCGCACATTCAGGCTGTGTATAGATGTTGTGTGTGTCCAGAATAGCTTTAAATTGCTCATTGTTAAAGGTAATCCTGCCATTCTTGACCTCTCCATAGATGTAATTTCGGTATTGTTTCTCAAGTGGTGAAGAAACCCTTGCGCATGATGATATAGTGCCAGAGGGAGTAAGAACAATCTTTCCCTCGCAAGTTCGGTCACGTACCATGGATAGAGTCTCAACGGCAACACTTTCGAGCGCTATACCATAATTATTTGCTAACGCCTTGGCCTTATAGTATTCTGCAAGAAAAGTGGAATAGTATTCTTTAAGCCGTTCTGGTGTTTCAAACAGTGACGGAGCAAGCACAACGTCAAATACAACTTTGTGCAATTTCGGGAAGCGTTGGTGTACTTCCTCTATCATTTCACACATTCTGCTTACACTCTCAGGAGTGAATGTGGTGCGTATGCCGAAAGGAAAACCACGGTCAAGCATCATATCGATGTTGGCGGCAACCTTTTCATAGCTGCCTCTCTCCTTGTTCTGCAAATCAGGTAAAATCTCAAACGATACGGCCATGTCAACTTTCCACTTAGTGAAATAGTCTATAATCTCGGAAGTTATCAGACTGCCATTTGTCACCAGGCCTATGTTATACTTATATCCTGTATTATCTGCAATCCCATGAATGTATTCGACAGCTTTTTTTATGAGGTGGAAACTCAGCAAAGGCTCTCCACCTCCGCTGAAGTTGATGATGTAAGGATTTTCCTGCTTACGCCCAGGCTTGAACATATAATCAACAACAGCCTTGACATCATCGAACATCACTTCGCCTTGTGACCGTCCCGCGGCCGAATAGCAGTAGATGCATTTAAAATTGCATGTATAGTTGCAAAGAATATCTACCTGATACAGCTCGTCGGGCGATTTTGGCAGATAATGTACAGGAACTTTACCTGTTGCCTGAAACACAGCCAATGCTTTTCTGACCGTTTCCTTAACGGCTTCCCCGTCAGCGCATTTCACAAGTTCTTTGACTGTATCCTCGGTTGCAAGAGATATATGGCCGCCCAAAGGAGCATAGATCACATAAACACAATGCTCGGGCAGTCTCCACATATCACCGGCGGGAATCGCATATATGTTTTGCTTCATCAATATTTCCGTATTCATATATTTTTAAGTTTTGTGGAAATGTCTGTAAAAAGATTCCTTCCTGTGGCATTGGCATGTCTGGATGCCAATACATTGATAAGGCTGTCAACAAGCATCCTGCGGTAATGGTCGCAGATAGCATCGAATATCTCCGGTGTATAGACACGCCGGCTGCTTGGACATCCGCTTCCGCAGTTCCAACGGGCATAACAGTCACGGCATTTTTCTATTGTGTGAATACTTCCATTGGTAATGCCACGGAATTTTTCTGTATCTATTTCCACTTTATCTGAACTTGTCACCGCTCCGAAAACAGCATCTTTATAGTCTGCCTCTACAGGAGACGAGACATCAGGGCACACCGTCAATGTACCGTAAGGAGTAAGACACACAAGATTGTAGCAGAAACGTTCTCTCTTGGAATAATTAATTAAATGCGACGAGGATGACCGCAATGTTATGCCAAGTTCTTGAGCAACCTGTTCTCCTTCCTTAAACGATTTATAATACCTGTCGAAGAAATCCTTGACAATATCTGTTGATGTGAAATAAGTCGGATCTACCACCTGCTGGCAACTCAACTTCTTCACCAAGGGGAAATGCTCATGACAGTATCTCACCATCTCTGGAATCCTGTCTACATTCTTCTCCGTAATAGTAGAACGGACATAATTGCCCACTCCTGCCTCTGTCAGTCTCACAACATTAGCCGCAACGATATCATAGAAACCGCGCTGCTCGTTCTGTACATCAGGAAGTACCTCAAACGACAACTGCACAGTAAAATTATGCCCTTTGAAGAAAGCAATCATTTCATCGTTAAGTATGGAGCCGTTAGTAGTGATGGCAAAATGAGGGGTAACACTATTTTCTGCAGCTGTTCTCTCTGCATAAAGTGTTGCATCCTTGAGAATTTTCCACGACAATGCAGGCTCACCGCCACCCATAAACATGATTGTACGATCTTTTACTGCCTTTCGTTTGTTTGACAAAAAGTAGTCAAGCATCGGTGCTATATGCTCCATATCCAACTCTGCCGTAGAGCGGCCAGAAGCTGAATAACAATACTTGCATTTGAAATTACACCGTTCGTTAAGCAACAGGTGCAAGGTGCAAAAAGTCTCTTCCGACACCTCTGGTGCAGCGTCAGACAAAACCGTCTGGCTCATCAACTTTTGCAATGTAGCATCATTACAGTCTCCTTTATCAACAAGTGTTTCAAGTCTCGCTACCTCATCGGGAGTGGAGAGGAAAAATAAATTTGCCAACGGTGCATAAACCAACTGACATTTTGAGTCTTCTACATCAAAATATCGTCCTACCGATATGGCATATATGTTATTAGTATTAAGATTTTTCTGTTCCATCATTATAATAAAAAAAGCATCCGTGTCAGCAAACCCGATTTTATCATCGCCACCGACACAGATGCAGGATTTGTTTAGCTGTTATTGCAAGCGCAAGTGCAGCCGTAGCCGAAAACGTCGCAGCATCCAGAAGCGGAATTGCTCGCATTCTCATTAACTGAATAAACTTCTGTAAGCATAACTTATAAGTTTAAAACGTTAAGTCCTACCCGTTTGCTGGAAGGTCGGTTACTCCATCGCATACTCTATTAAGGCTTTTCTGCGTACGCCTAATAGCTATAAAAATCTAATCTTTAGAATATATCCAACTATGTCCGCATTTCTTACAATAGTGTTCAATAGTGAGATGGTCATAAGAACTGCCAAAGTAAGAAGATTCTCCAATACGAGTAGAGCCACATCTTTTACATTGTTCTGGCCCAAAGCATAATGGCCGTTCCCAATCTAACTCTTTCAACACTTTATCTTCAAACATAAAGTAGAGGACACCATAACCAAATCCCGAAATTCCCCCGGCAACCATACCTATAATAGTTGCAGGAATAATATGCTGGATACCTCCACCACCCCATCGTAGATATATTACGTTTCCTATCCCTATCAAAATCATTATGAAAAAGATGCTTAGACGTATCTTAAATATATACGACAATATGGTGTAACCAAGACAGATGACCGCTCCTACAAGTATGAGATTAACAAAAAACATATAACATGTATTATTTTTGTATCAAATCATCCAACCACCACACCCCTTACAGCGAAGAGTCCATTTCCTCGCTGTTTCTCCTTGGATACGAGCTAATTCTAAAGTCTGAGAAGTGGATCCACATCGCTGACATTGGAGCCTATCGTAACTTGAATCTATTTTATAACCACCATGCCCACAATCTAAGCACTCGAAAGATGTGTAAAGTTTTGCACTTCGATGAATACGAGTGTTTTTACTACCACAATATTGGCAACGATAATTAAATAAGTTTGAAAGAAATCCCATTTACGTCAATTCATTTAGGTTAGTATTATTACTATAACTTAGCTGTATTATTGTTTTTTACTCAACAAAGGCAGCTTCTATTTTTCATGTCACAATCATCACCTACTTGAGCATTATAATCCCCAAAAAGTAATAAAAGTATAACATCTGCGGCAAAGATATATCTAAAATCTGATACCACCATGCGTTTTGACAGTTTTTTTTCGTATTGTGGTAATTTTCTGGATTTTTAATTCAGGAATTCAAGTTCCCTTGGTTCATCTTTACTGGCAGTAAAGGGGAGAAAGCTGTAGGGCCGCTATGTATAGCGGCCGCAAGGAAGCATCATGGCGGAACGCAAATTGCGGTCGCTATACATAGCGGCCCTACACTCCCCTGAAGGCCTCACGATGCTTTCCCGACATCCTCTGCCGTGATGGTGGACATATCGTCTTTCGATATGTCGGCGGCGGCGAGCAGTCGTGTGGCCATGGCTTGACGTACCGAGTCGTAGAAATTGTTGGCTGTGCGGGCATTTCCGAAACTACGATCACGGTTGTCGTAGAGCTGGGTGAAATGCCGCATAACAGCCTCCTCAGCCTCGGGAGTGAGCACGTATTTGTCTCGTGCCGCCGCCATGCAGAAAATCTTTGCCAGCTCGTCGGGCTTGTAGTCCTCGAAGTTAATCTTCTTTGTGAAGCGTGAGGCGAGTCCCACGTTGGCTTCAAGGAAATTCCTCATGTCGCCAGTATAGCCCGCCAAAATCACCACGAGGCGGCCCTTGTTGTCAAGTATGAGCTTTACGAGGGCATCGATGGCCTCGTGGCCGAAGTTGTCGTTTTCTCCCTGGTTGAGGGTGTAGGCTTCGTCGATGAAGAGCACGCCTCCCAAGGCACTGCGCACCGCACTCTCCACTTTTGGCGCTGTCTGGCCGAGGTATGGGGCCACAAGATCTTGGCGCGCCACCTCTACAAGTTTGTTTGTGGGCAGTAGCCCGAGCGATACGAAGATGTCGGCCATGATGCGTGCCACGGTAGTTTTTCCTGTTCCGGGATTGCCATAGAAGATATAGTGGTCTGCAAGAATTTTAGCTGTATCTCCATTCAACTGCGCGCGCATCTGCTCAAACTTTATTATGTTTGCCATCTGGCGCACCTCGTCCTTCACGCTCTGCAGACCCACAAGCTTGTCGAGCTTGGCGAGACATTCTTCGACACTTACCTTTTTCGGTCCGTCGTAAGGAATGTCTTCTGGGCAAATAGTTGTAAACTCCTCTTTCTGTAGATCGGAAGAGCGTCGTGTAGGGAAA
>CABSIA010000059.1 GCA_902477645.1 uncultured Prevotella sp.
GCTGAACCTGCTGCTAAACTGCGAGACTTTAGAGTTACCTGCCAGTTACGGCCAAACTGCAGACGAGCTATATTTCGACAGAGTTGGCGAGAACGAGACCCGCCGCGACACCATTTGGATAGAAAAAACCAACGAGCCACATTTTGAGTCGGTAGACTGTGGTGTGAACTATTTCCACACAATAACAGGTGTGAGATACACCCGCCACGACATAGACTCTGTTACGATAAACAACCGAAACGTTACTTATGACAACAGCAAAGCGCATATTTACATCTACTATAGGCAATAAGCTTTCCGTGCTTGGCTGTTTGCTGATGCTCGCACTGCAGATGGCGGCACAGACGAGAACCATGACTGTTGCCAAAAAAGACACAATCCCCACATTCCGGGGATTACAGATTTATGCCGACCTTGTCGGCGTGGCACAGCTGGCAGTAAGCGACTACGGACAATACGAGGCGGGACTGAGAGTAAATCTGAAAGACAAATATTTTCCCGTTGTCGAGCTTGGCTACGGCGAGGCCGACCACCACAACGATGTTACACAAACCGGATATAACACAAAAGCGCCATACGGAAAAATCGGCATCGACTTCAATGTCCTGAAAAACAAGCACGACGTCTACAAAGTCTATGCCGGACTGAGATACGCCTTCACATCGTTCAAATTTGACGTGTCACACCCAGATGTGAAAGATCCTGTCTGGGGGAATGAGACCCCATACGGGGGCTCGGATATAAAAGGAAAATATCATTGGGCCGAGGCTGTTTTCGGAGTAGACGCAAAGATATTCGGCCCGCTGCATCTAGGATGGACCGTGAGATACAAACGCCGTCTGAAACATGACATTGCCGAGATGGGCAACTGCTGGTATGTGCCAGGGTACGGAAAAACAGGCAGCACACTGATTACGGGAACTTTCAATGTAATGCTAAACTTCTGACATCATGAATAAAAAGAAAATGATATGGCAGCTGCCGTTTCTCCTACTGCTCATAGCGGGTACGGTGTTTATCGTCAGACAACAGAAGAACACCCCCTATCAACATGACGCCGGACTGGTGTTTGGAACAGAATACCACATAACATATCAGCACGCTGACAACCTGAAAACCGAAATCGAGAATGAGCTTGACAAGGTTGACATGGCTTTATCGCCATTCAATAAAAAATCGGTTATAACGAAAGTAAACGACAACAAGCCCGTTGAGCTGAACGACATGTTTACCAGCGTCTTCAACCTTGCCATGAACATATCCGGCGAGACATACGGAGCCTTCGACATAACCGTGGCGCCACTCGTAAACGCATGGGGATTCGGTTTCAAAAAAGGCACTATGCCCGACAAACATGTTATAGACAGCCTGCGCCAGATTACGGGCTACCAAAAAGTTGCCATAAAAAACGGGAAAGTTGTGAAATCCGACCCGAGAATAATGCTCGACTGCAGCTCGATAGCAAAGGGATACGGATGCGACATCGTGGCGCGCATGCTCGAACGGAAAGGCATAGAGAACTACATGGTTGAGATTGGAGGCGAGATAGTGACAAAAGGCATAAGCCAAAAACGGCAGCCATGGCGAATCGGTGTGACGAGACCAGCCGACGACTCTGTACTCGTAAGCCAGGAATATCAGACCATTCTCAACGTTACGGACAAAGCCATGGCGACAAGCGGCAACTACCGAAATTTCTATTACCGCAACGGTAAAAAATACGCACACACAATAGACCCCAAAACGGGCTATCCCGTACAGCACAACATCCTGTCGGCAACCGTACTGGCAAATAATTGCGCCACAGCCGACGCATACGCCACAGCATTCATGGTACTTGGATTGGACAAAGCAAAAAAAGTACTGGAAAAGCATAAGGAGCTGATGGCGTACTTCATATACGCTGACAAAAATGGCGACAACAAAGTATGGTTCTCACCATCACTAAAAGATAAAATTGCCAAATGAAAGACGCAGGACTCAAATTCTACGAACATCTGATGCAACTGCCCCTGTTCCAAGGTGTGGGAAGGGAGGATTTGGCCTTAATAGCCGGACACTCTAAAATGGGATTTGAGAAGGTTAACCAAGGAGACGTGATAATAAAAGAAGGCGACACTTGCCAAAGGATGCTTTTCCTGACAAACGGGAAGGTAAAAGTTAAAGCAGCAGCCTTCGACAACTCATATTCTATCGAGGAATATATATCGGCTCCATACATCATACAGCCCGAACGACTGTTCGGCTTGTCACAAAACTACACAAAAACTTTCACTGCCAGCACCCAATGCCACATAATGTCATTGGCAAAGGAGAAAATTCTGAAACTGGCAGACGAAATTCTTATTTTCAGGCTAAACCTGCTGGGCACATATACCACTCAGGTTCAGAAAAAAGAGAATATGCTCTGGCAGAAATATCCAGAGTCTCTTGAGAAGAGAATATCAAAATGGATACTCTCAAGGTGCCTGCGTCCGGCAGGAGAGAAACACATAAAAATAAAAATGGAAACTCTCGCACAAGAGCTCAACGACAGCCGTCTCGACATTTCCGTAGCTCTGAACAACATGCAGAAACAGAAACTGCTGACCCTGTCAAGAGGAATGATACATATACAGCAAGCTGAGAAACTTTAGACAATATAAAATTTACAAAACACACCATAAAAAAACGTTATGAACGACAATAATACAGAGAGAACGAACCCGTTTTTCGCACCATACGACACCCTGCACGACACCGTGCCCTTCAACAGGATCACGCCCGAGGACTACGAGGAGGCGTTTATGGAAGGCATACGCCGGGATGACGAGGAAATTGAGAAAATCATCAATAATCCAGAAGAGCCAACTTTTGAGAATACACTGACATTTGTTGACGAGTCGAAAGAAAAAGGCTATTACTCTCTTCTCGACAGAGTGTCTAATGTCTTCTTCTGCATGCTTAGCGCCGAGACCAACAACCAGATGGACGAGCTGGCACAGAAGTTAAGTCCGATACTGACCAAGCACGCCAACGACGTAACCTTTAACAAAAAATTCTTTGAGCGTGTAAAATATGTTTACGAACACCATCGTCCTTTGAATGCAGAGGAGCAGATGCTGCTCGACAACTGCTACGACGGATTTGTAAGAAGCGGCGCGCTGCTGAATGAGAAAGGAAAAGAGAAACTACGCAAACTTACAGAAGAGGCAAGTCTGCTGTCGCTGCAATTCTCACAAAACCTTCTGAAAGAGACAAAGGCCTACCAACTTCACATCACTGACGAGAGACTGCTCGACGGACTGCCAGAGACAGCAATAGAGGCAGCCTCGCAGACCGCACACGAAAACGGGAAACACGGATGGGTTTTCACACTCGATTTCCCGAGCTTCTCTCCGTTTATGACCTATTCCACCCGACGTGAGCTGCGCCGCCAGATGTATATGGCAAAAAATACGGAATGTACTCACGCCAACAGCGCCAACAACCTTGAGATATGCAAAAGGCTCATTAATCTAAGACGTGAGATGGCTCAGTTGCTGGGCTACGACACCTTTGCCGAGTATGTGCTGAAACACCGCATGGCGTCAACAGTCGGGAATGTCGACAAACTGCTCAACCAGCTGATAGACGCATACAAGCCAAAGGCACTGAAAGAAATGGCAGAAATAGAGGCGTTGGCAAAAAAAATGGAAGGCGGGGATTTTGTTCTTGAGCCATGGGACATCAGCTTCTACAGCCACAAGCTGCAGATGGAGAAATATAATCTCGATGCCGAGATGCTGCGCCCATACTTCCGGCTTGACAGAGTTATCGATGGCGTATTCGGACTTGCAAACAAGCTGTATGGCATAACTTTTAAGGAGAACAAAGACATCCAGGTTTATGCGCCAGACGTGAAGGCCTACGAGGTGTTCGATAAGGACGGCAGCTATCTGGCCGTTTTCTACGCCGACTTCCACCCGAGAAACGGAAAGCGTGGCGGTGCATGGATGACAGAGTTCCAAGGACAGTGGATAGACAGAAAAGGCAACAACGTGAGACCGCATGTAAGCGTTGTGATGAACTTTACAAAACCTACCGACACTAAGCCAGCTCTGCTTACGCTCGGTGAGGTTGAGACTTTCCTGCACGAGTTTGGACACTCTCTGCACGGAATGTTTGCCAACACCAAATATGAAAGTCTTTCCGGAACAAACGTATGGTGGGATTTCGTTGAGCTGCCGTCACAATTTATGGAGAATTATTCTGTTGAGAAAGATTTTCTCAGAACATTCGCATTCCATTATGAGACAGACGAGCCAATTCCAGACGAGCTTATAGAGAGAATTATAAGAAGCCGCAACTTTAATGTAGGCTATGCGTGCTTGCGCCAGGTAAGCTTCGGACTGCTCGATATGGCATACTACACCATGACAAAGAAATTCAACGGCGACATAAAAGAATTTGAGAAAAAGGCTTGGGAAAAAGCCATGGTTATGAAACAACTGCCCGACACCTGCATGACGGTTCAGTTCTCGCACATCATGGCCGGAGGCTATGCCGCCGGATATTACAGCTACAAATGGGCAGAGGTTCTTGACGCCGACGCATTCAGCGTGTTCAAGGAAAACGGCATTTTTGACCAGGCCACGGCACAACGATTCAGAGACGAGGTGCTGTCGAAGGGAGGAACCGAGCACCCGATGGCTCTATACAAGAGATTTCGCGGGCAAGAGCCAACCATCGACGCTCTGCTGAAACGAAACGGCATAATAAAATAAAAAAGACATGACAACAGAACATTCTATCAACAAGCAAAACCTTCTCGACTCCAGATATTTGAGAATGGCACGCATCTGGGCTGAGAACAGCTACTGCGTACGCAGAAAAGTCGGGGCACTGGTCGTGAAGGACAATGCCATAATAAGCGACGGCTACAACGGCACACCAAGCGGTTTCGAAAACAAATGCGAGGACGATAACAATGTGACATACCCATACGTATTGCATGCCGAGGCAAACGCCATCACAAAACTTGCACGAAGCTCAAACAACAGCGACGGCTCTACGCTATATGTCACAGCCTCGCCATGTATAGAGTGTGCAAAACTCATCATTCAGGCAGGCATAAAACGTGTGGTCTACGGTGAGAAATACAGACTCGAAGACGGCATTGACTTGCTGCGCAAAGCAGGCATAGAAGTTCAATATTTTAACGCTCAGGAAAACAATGAAGCAAAATAAATCTTACCGGTACATGCCGTTGATAATGGCGGCATGTGTCGTTACAGGTATCATCATCGGCAGTTTCTTTGCCAACAGATTTTCAGGCAACCGTCTCAACGTCATAAACAGCGGAAGCAACAGGCTGACAAACCTGTTGAGAATAATCGACGACATGTATGTTGACAAAGTCGACATCGACTCGCTGGTAGAGGATGCCATGCCCCGAATTCTTGCCGAGCTCGACCCGCATTCTGTCTATATAAAAGCCAAAGACGTGCAGGCAGCCAACGACGACCTCAAAGGCTCGTTCTCGGGTATCGGTGTCGAATTCACCATTCGCAAAGACACTATCCACGTACAAAGGGTAATTGAGAACGGACCGGCAGAGCGGGCTGGCGTACTGGCTGGCGACAAGATTATCAGTATCGACGACAAAAGTTTCGTAGGCAAAATCGTGACCAACGAGGAGTCTATGAAAAGACTTAAAGGTCCGAAAGACACTAAGGTGAAAATCGGCGTTGTAAGATACGGACATGCCAAACCAGTCTACATGACCATAACACGCGGAGAAATTCCGACAAAGAGCATAACTTCCGTCTATATGCTCGATGACGAGACCGGCTACATAAGAGTTAAAAATTTTGGCGAGACAACATACACAGAGCTGCTCATCGCATTGGCTCAGTTGTCGCAAGAGGGCTTCAGCAACCTTGTAATAGACCTTCGCGACAATGTTGGCGGTTTTCTGGAAAGCTCGGTTCAGATGGCAAATGAGTTTTTGCCAAAAAACAAGCTCATTGTTTACACCGAGGGACGCAAATCGCCAAGAAAAGACTACCGCTCAAACGGACAGGGAAGCTACCAGGACATACCGCTCGTAGTTCTTATCAACGAGGGCTCCGCATCGGCATCCGAGATTTTTGCCGGAGCCATACAAGACAACGACCGGGGCACTATAATTGGCCGCCGCTCGTTCGGCAAAGGTCTTGTACAGCAACAGATTGAGTTCCCCGACGGCAGCATGATCCGACTTACAATAGCAAGATACTATACACCTTCGGGCAGATGCATCCAAAAGCCTTACACTACTGGCGATGACAACGAATACGCCCAAGACATTGTGACAAGATACCAGCACGGAGAATTCTTCAGCCAAGACAGCATAAAGCATACAGGACCGGCTTATCACACACGGCTTGGAAGAATTGTCTACGGCGGCGGCGGCATCACTCCCGACATATTTGTGCCAGAGGACACTCTCAACATAACCTCGTATTACAAAGAGGCTGCCATGAGCGGACTCATACTGCAATTTGCCTTCACCTATACCGATAACAACCGACAGAAGATGAAGCAGTTTGAGGAAATGCTCGAACTGGCAGACTACCTGAAAAAGCAGAATACTGTTGAGCAGTTTGCGACCTACGCCAACTCTCACGGCCTGCAGCGACGCAACCTTATGATAAAGAAGTCGCACAACCTGCTTGAGAGATATATAAACAGCCGTATTATATACAACATGCTCGACGAGCAGTCGTGGAACCAGTATATAAATCAAGATGACAATGTGATATCTGCAACTCTGAAGGTGTTCAAAGAAAATGCGGCCTTCCCTAAGGCTCCAGCTGAAAAGCCAAAGAAAAAATGACAACAGACAAGAAAGAGCTTAGAGTTCTGATAAGACAACGCAAACGACAACTCACAGAAAGCCGGCGGCAAGAGTTGTCGTTTGCCATAAACAGCCTGCTGCTGCAACATCCCCATGTTGCCGGGGCTGAGGTTGTCATGCTTTATAGCCCACTTCCCGACGAGGTGGACACCCGTTTGCTGATAGAGAAACTCCACACGACGGGAAAAACCATTGTGTTGCCAGCCGTGACGGGCGACGGCATAATGGAAACAAGAATATACGAAGGTGCGGAAAGCCTTTCCATAGGAGCATACGGAATAAGCGAGCCTACAGGCAGCGCATATACAGATTATGCAAAAATAGATGTTGCCATCGTTCCAGGCATGGCATTTGACAATAAAAAGCACAGGTTAGGAAGAGGCAAGGGATATTACGACCGTTTCTTGGCAGACAAACCGCATATATACAAAATTGGAGTTTGTTTTGATTTCCAATTGGTTGACGAAGTGCCAAGCGGCAAGTATGATATTTGCATGGATGAAATTGTCAGCAATGCCCAACACTAAATCTGTAGGGCCGCTATGTATAGCGGCCGCAAGTAAGAAACAACAAAATTGACATAGCTAATTGCGGGCGCTATTCATAGCGGCCCTACAAACACAGAAAATCAAAAAATCCTGATATCGCTAATAACAAATGAGCCTACCTGCTCATTAAGCCTTTTAACAAGCTGCGACCGCATCATAGACAAATCCTGCCGCAAAGCCGGATTTGTTATTTTTACAAACAAAGTCTGGTTCTTAATAAACTTCTCTGTGGTATATCGTGCCACAACCCCACCCGTTACCGTTTCCCAAGAGTCGACAATGCGTTTCTGCTGCAACGGAACTTCCAATCCCTCTTCCCTAAGCAGTTTCTGCAGCACATCAGCCAACGATTTCACCTCACGCCTAAACATCTACCACCTCCTTCTCCTCAATCATCTCGCCGTCGACAACATCAAAAAGCTTATAATCTGTCACCGAATGCTGCAAAATCTTGTCGAGATGGTCACGGTTTGTATCTGTAATGAATATCTGTCCATAGTTATCACCCGACACAAGTCTCACAATCTCCTCCACCCTGCGCGCGTCGAGTTTGTCAAAAATATCATCAAGCAGCAACAAAGGCGTGGTCTTTGCCGCCGTGCGTTTCAGAAAATCAAACTGCGCCAGCTTCAAGGCTATGGCAAAAGTCTTGTTTTGCCCCTGCGAGCCTTCACGTTTCATCAGAAAATCACCCAACTTCATTTCTAAATCGTCACGGTGAATGCCATGAAGACTATAGCCGACAGCCCTGTCCTTATACCGGTCACGGCCTATGACATCAAGAAGCGGGCCACGCTGACAATGAGACACATAGTCGAGCCTTACCGTTTCTGAGTTCCCCGAAATGCGGCTATATACATTTTGAAATACAGGAACAAGTTCCTTTACAAAATCATTTCTCTTCCTGTAAACAATCTCGCCTTTGTCAGCCATCTCCTCCTCCAATATCGACATCAGAGCCTCATCCGGCTCCTCATCTTGTTTCAGCAAAGCGTTGCGCTGCTGCAAAGCCCTGTTGTAGCGGTTCAGGGCATCGATATATGAAATGTCATACTGCGATATGACAATATCCATCAGCCGCCGCCTCTCCTCGCTTCCACCATCAATAAGCGAAGAGTCGGACGGTGACACGAACACCAGCGGAATAAGGCCTATATGCTGCGAAAAACGTTTATATTCCTTACCGTTGCGCTTAAAATGCTTCTTCGAGCCGCGCTTCATTCCCGCATATACAACATCCGTATTCTTATTGTCGTCGAGATATGTGCCCTCGACCACGAAAAAATCCTCGCCATGCGTTATAACCTGCGAGTCAACGGAACAGTTTGCGCTTTTGCAGAACGAGAGATAATAAATGGCATCGAGCAGATTGGTCTTTCCCATACCGTTGTGCCCGACGAAACAGTTTATATTGGGCGAGAACGTCAGCTCAGCACCCTTAATATTCTTATAGTTTAACAGCGAAATCTTTTGCAGTATCATATTCTATTTTTGGTTGTGAGGTTGTGAGGTTATATGGTTATAAGGTAAAGTTACATTTTCACCTCACAACCTCATAACCTAAAAACCCAAAAACCATTATTTATGATGCAAAGTTACACCTTTTATCAATGAAAAACGAAAAAAGTATATGATAAATTTCCATAGGTGAAAGAAATTCCGTAATTTTGCCACGCTTTTAATATGCACAAATAAAAACAAAATAACTATAATGGCAAAGAAAAATGAGCAGGCAGTTCAGGAGACTGCCACAAAATCAGAGGTTTTCTTTGAGAAAAACAAGAAAACCATCGCCTATGGCGTATTAGCAATTCTCGTAATCGTTGCAGGATTTTTCTGCTACAAAGAGTTTATCAGCGGCCCACGTGAGACAAAAGCCAGCACAGCCATAGCACGTGGTCAGGAATACTTCGGTATGGAGCAATACGACAAGGCCCTCAACGGCGACGGTGCCGGCTACGTTGGTTTTGTAAAGATCGCAGCCGACTACAGCAGCACAGAAGCCGGAAATCTCGCAAACCTCTATGCAGGTTTGAGCTACGCTTTCCTCGGCAAAAACCAGGAGGCTATGAAGTATCTCAACGAGTACTCTACAGCAGACGACGCCATGGTTAGCCCGGCAGCTGTTGCAGCGCGTGGTAACGTATATGCCAAGCTTGGCAAGCTTGATGATGCTGTTAAGGATCTGAAGAAAGCTGCCGACATGGCAGACTCAAAGGCAAAGAACGGCAAGAACATGAGCCTTGCTCCTACATTTCTATTACAGGCAGGCCAGATTCTCGAGTCACAGAACAAGAAAGCCGAGGCTGCTGAAATCTACAAGAATATTAAGGCAAACTACGTTAACTCAATGCTCGTACAGAGCCAGGAGATTGACAAGTACATCGAAAGGGCTACTCTGAAATAATGGCTACTGCACTTCATAACCTCTCAGAATACGACCTCACCAAGATACCCGATGCCAGCAACATGTGCTTCGGTATTGTTGTCGCCGAATGGAACCCTGAGATAACAGGCGCATTGCTTAAAGGTGCTGTCAGCACTCTTGAAAAACACGGTGCCATTGACGAGAATATCCATGTAAAGACCGTACCGGGCAGCTTTGAGCTTGTTTACGGAGCACGCCAAATGGTACTGAACGGAGGCTACGATGCCGTGATAATTCTTGGCAGCGTAATTCGTGGCGAGACACCCCACTTCGACTACATCTGCCAAGGCGTGACATACGGAATAGCACGTCTGAATGCGACTCAGGACACACCTGTAATCTACGGTCTGCTCACCACAGACAACATTGAACAGGCACAGGCAAGGAGCGGCGGCAGCCTGGGCAACAAGGGAGACGAATGTGCTATAGACGCCATAAAGATGGCAAAATTCTAAGATTTAAATATCTTTAAATACATAAGATACATACAGCGATGGTACGCAGGCAACACCTGAAACCATCGCTGTTTTTTTTAATGCCTACATAAAATTATTCAAGTTTTTTATGTACTTTTGCAATGTATTATCATCCATAAACGAGACATTACGAAAACAAAAACCATAAACTATCTACATCTTAAACAGCTGATAACAGCAGTAATTCTGATACTTGGCACTAGCGAGATATACGCAAAAACAGCATATTTCGGCGGAGGCATGTCGTCGCTGATGTTTCAGGAATTGAGGGAGTTCCGCCCGTTCGCCTACTATGCCGCCGGCTCTATGATATACCCTCCTAAAAATGCGCACGGACAATCGCCAACAGCTTTTGTCACCACTATGGGCACACAGGCCGATAAAACACTCTCTGCACTCGGAGTGCTCGACAGTCTGCTTAACAATATGCCCGTCAAGGAAAAAACATTCAACATCGCCAAACAAAGCTACAAAAACGATATCAACAACAGCTATCCGTCGTTCAGGGGAAAGGCAAGCTACGTAGAGGACAACGTGTTTTTCGGATATGATCACGACCCCAACAAGGAATTTTCAGAGAGCATCGGCAAGGTGACCATGACCGATATTTGCGATTACTATAGTAAAAACGTCAAACATGCACCGCACGCCATCATCATTGTCGGAAAAATAGACAAGACTATGATGGAGGCACTGAAGAAGTATGGGGAAGTGAGAATACTCACCAAAAAAGATATAATAAAAATGTAGAGAGACCCGTTGGCGGAATTAATTCCGCCAACAATTCTCCGTACTATTTTAGTCCCATGGACTGAATATTATTTTAGTCCCGCAGATTTTACAGAGCACACGGATTTTCTGTGGTGCTGCCGCACCAATTGCATAGCCACTGATTTTTTTCTATATGCACAGCCACAAAATCTGTCATCATCTTCGGGTGAAAACTATGCAAAACTATGCAAACGGCTTCAATGGACATCGCAAGCGGTTTCAACGGCCATCGCAAGCGGTTTCGTTGGCCAATGAAGCCGCTTGCATTTTTCCTTATAGAAAAACAAACACCAAACAATTCTTAATATAAATTTCTTTTTATTTTATCACTCTTTCTATTTAAAACTATTTCCGCACTACATATTACGAATTTAAATAAGAATACATCAAAACAAACCAAAATAAAACTTTTCACCAAACAAAACGAACTAAAAGATTGGTTTTTCATTGTTTTGTTATCAAATTGTTGTAACTTTGCACCCCGATATATGGCCGCTATAATAGTGTCTGCTATTAACGGTTGCCACCATGCCGAGCCATGCTCGTCAACCCGTCAACTAAATATATATGGAAACAAAATACATCTTTATTACAGGAGGCGTAACCTCATCGCTCGGCAAGGGCATAATCTCCGCATCGCTTGGAAAATTGCTTCAGGCACGGGGATACAACATCACAATCCAGAAATTTGATCCTTACATCAACATCGATCCAGGAACTCTGAACCCTTACGAGCACGGAGAGTGTTACGTTACTGCCGACGGCATGGAGACAGACCTCGACCTGGGACACTATGAGCGTTTCACAGGCATCGAGACAACACGGGACAACAGTGTTACTACAGGACGAATATACCAGAGCGTGATAGAGCGTGAGCGCCGCGGCGACTATCTTGGCAAAACCATTCAGGTGGTGCCACATATCACCGACGAGATAAAACGCCGCATTCTGCTCAACGCCACCAAACAGCCATTAGATTTCGTAATTACAGAGATAGGCGGCACCATAGGCGACATAGAGAGCCAACCGTTTCTCGAGGCGATACGCCAGTTGCGCTGGGAACTTGGATCACATAGAGCACTGAATATCCATCTGACGTACGTGCCCTACCTGGCAGCGGCAGGCGAGCTGAAAACCAAACCCACACAGACAAGCGTCAAGCAGCTGCAAGGATTGGGCATACAGCCCGAGGTATTAGTGCTGCGCACAGAGCATGCACTAAACGATGAGCTGAGACTGAAAGTGGCACACTTCTGCAATGTAGACATGAATGCCGTGATACAGAGCCAAGACATGCCTAGCATCTATGAAGTGCCGGTAAATATGCAGCGGCAGGGACTTGATGCCATTTGTCTCAAAAAAATGGGAATAGAGCCAAGCGAGACACCAGAGCTTGGACCGTGGCGTAATTTCCTCGAGCGCAGAAAGAATGCCGTCAAAGAGATGAAAATCGCATTAGTCGGCAAATATGACTTGCAGGATGCCTACAAAAGCATCATAGAGAGCCTTGCACACGCCGGAACATACAACGACCGCAAGGTGAAGGCCATTTTCGTAAACAGTGAGGAAATTACAAAAGAAAATATAGCCGAAAAACTCAACGGTATGGCAGGATTAGTCATTTGTCCTGGATTTGGGAACCGTGGTATAGAAGGTAAAATCATAGCCGCCGAATACGGGCGCACCAACAATATCCCAACCTTTGGAATATGTCTCGGCATGCAGATGATGGTGATTGAGTTCGCAAGAAATGTCATTGGCTGGACAGATGCCGACAGCAGCGAGATGAATGCCACGACCACACACAACGTCATCGACATAATGGCCGAGCAAAAAGACATAACGCAAATGGGCGGCACCATGCGTCTCGGCTGCTACGAGTGCGCTCTCATTGATGGCAGCCGTACATGGGAAGCGTATGGGGAACAGCCTCTAATCAAGGAGCGTCACCGCCACCGCTACGAGTTCAACAACAAATACAGGGACGAATATGAGACCCACGGCATGAAATGTGTGGGCGTAAATCCAGCCGCAGGACTTGTGGAAATTGTTGAAATTCCTGAGCTTAGGTGGTACATAGGCACACAGTTCCATCCAGAGTATTCATCTACGGTGCTCCATCCGCATCCATTATTTATGTCATTTATAAAAGCATGTATCCATGGAACAGCTGAAGCATGAATGCGGCGTGGCGATGATTCGCCTGTTAAAGCCGCTTGAATATTATGAGGAAAAATACGGCTCACGCTATTTTGGCCTGAACAAGCTCTATCTGATGATGGAGAAGCAGCACAACCGCGGACAGGAAGGCGCCGGTATGGCTTGTGTCGACCTCAACACCCCACCTGGCAACGAATACATGTTCCGCGAGCGTGCAGAGGGCGCAAACGCAATAACGGAAATTTTCTCACGTGTGAAGGAGGGATTTCTCGGACAACTCTACATGGGACACCTGAGATATTCCACAACTGGCAAGAGCGGCATTTCATACGTTCACCCGTTCCTAAGACGCAACAACTGGCGGGCAAAAAATCTCTGTCTTTGCGGAAACTTCAACATGACAAACATAGAGGAAGTGTTCAACATGTTGACCCGGCAAGGACAATGTCCGCGCATTTACAGCGACTCCTACATAATGCTTGAGCTAATGGGACACCGGCTCGACAGGGAAGTTGAGCGCAACTTTGTGGCGGCAAAGGAGATGGAGTTGCAGGACACAGAGATAACACGCTATATAGAGGACCATGTCAAGATGGGCAACGTACTGAAGACCACCATGCCGCATTTCGACGGAGGATATGTGATGTGCGGCATAACAGGCTCTGGAGAAATGTTCTCAATGCGTGACCCATGGGGCATACGTCCTGCT
The DNA here is from genome assembly GCA_902477645.1 of uncultured Prevotella sp. Classification (GTDB taxonomy): domain Bacteria; phylum Bacteroidota; class Bacteroidia; order Bacteroidales; family Bacteroidaceae; genus Prevotella. Next base: position 13,952 of record CABSIA010000059.1, read on the forward strand.
TTCTTCTATAGAAACGAAGATTTTGTTGTTGTCGCAAGCGAGCGTCCTGTTTTGCAGACAACATTCAACATAGAGTGTGACGATGTTTGCGAATTGCAGCCCGGACAGGCAATCATAGTAAACAAGGCCGGCGAGTGCTCACTATCACAAATTATTGAGCCGAAAAAAGTAAAACCTTGCTCGTTCGAGAGAATTTACTTCAGCCGCGGCTCTGACAGAGACATTTACAGCGAAAGAAAAAAGCTCGGCGAACAGCTCACTCCTGCCGTGCTGAAAGCTATCGGCAACGATACGGCACACACGGTTTTCTCATTCATACCAAACACAGCCGAGGTTGCATTCTACGGACTTCTTCACGGCTTTAAGCAGCACCTTAATCAGGAAAAAATCAAGAAAATAGCCGCCTTAGGACACACCCCGCCGGTCAAAGAGCTTGAAGGCATTCTTAACGAGTACGTACGCTCGGAGAAAGTTGCATGGAAAGATATTAAGTTGCGCACATTTATAACCGAGGGAAACTCGCGCAACGATTTGGCATCTCATGTTTACGACATTACATACGAGAGCCTTGTACCAAATGTCGACAATCTTGTTATCATAGACGACAGCATTGTGCGCGGCACAACTCTGAAAGAGAGCATATTACGCATACTCGACCGTCTGCATCCTAAAAAAATCATCATAGTAAGTTCCGCCCCCCAAATACGCTATCCAGACTATTACGGCATCGATATGCCAAGACTTGAGGAGTTTTGCGTGTTCCGTGCCACAATAGAGCTTATCAAGGAGCGTGGAATGTCACAGCTTCTCGACGATGTCTATACAAAATGTACTGAAGAATTGCAGAAGCCGAAAAAGGAGATGAGAAATGCCGTAAGAGCCATTTATGAGCCATTTACCGTTGACGAGATAAATTGCAAGATTGTCGAGATGCTGACACCAGAGGAGGTAAAGACACCGGTACAGATTGTATTCCAGTCTATTGAAGGCCTACACTCCGCCATACCAAATCACAGAGGTGACTGGTATTTTACCGGACACTACCCCACCCCTGGCGGAACGAGGCTTTGCAATCAGGCATTTGTAAATTATTACAAAGCAAGTCTGCAGAGCCGTTACCTGTAACGGTTCTACAGAGAAACCACAAAAATTTAAAATACGATATATGAAGAATGTAACATTAGTCCTGAGCGACGGAACAAAATTCCACGGCAAGAGCTTCGGCTACGACGCTCCCGTTGCCGGAGAGGTTGTTTTCAACACCGCTATGACAGGCTACCCCGAGAGTCTTACCGACCCGTCATACTCGGGACAGCTTATGACATTGACATATCCGCTTGTCGGAAACTACGGTGTGCCGCCGTTCACTTTCGGCAACGGCAAGTTGCCATTGTTCATGGAGAGCGACAAAATCTATGCCACCGGCATAATAGCGTCAGATTACAGTGAGGAATATTCTCACTGGAACGCCAATGAGAGCCTTGCCGAATGGCTAAAGCGTGAGCATGTGGCGGGCATAACAGGCATTGACACACGGCAGTTGACAAAGGTGTTGCGTGAGCACGGCGTTATGATGGGCAAAATTTTGTTCGATGACAAGCCTGACAACATTCCGGAGGCAGACTACGAAGGCGTAAACTTTGTTGACAAGGTAAGTTGCAAGGAAATTATCAGATACAACGAGGGGGCAGGAAAAAAGGTGGTGCTTGTCGACTGCGGTGTAAAAGCCAACATTATCCGGTGTCTCGTAAACCGCGGCATGGAAGTTGTCAGGGTGCCTTGGAACTACGATTATACCGGCATGGAGTTCGACGGCCTGTTTCTTACAAACGGTCCCGGCGACCCTGATATGTGCCAGGACGCTGTCGACATTATCCGCAAGCAGATGAGCCTCAGCCGTAAGCCTATCTGCGGTATCTGCATGGGCAACCAGCTTTTGGCAAAGGCAGGCGGCGCAACCATATATAAGCTGAAATATGGTCACAGGTCACACAATCAGCCAGTCCGCATGGTTGGAACCGACAATTGCTACATAACAAGCCAAAACCACGGATATGCCGTCGATGCAAGAACTCTCGGAAACGATTGGGAGGAGCTTTTCGTTAATATGAACGACGGATCAAACGAGGGAATAAGACATAAGACAAATCCATGGTTCTCGTCACAGTTCCATCCGGAGGCATGCGCAGGTCCTGTAGACACAGAATTTATTTTCGATAAGTTTGTGGATGTGTTATAAATGAATTGTAGGGCCGCTATGTATAGCGGCCGCAAGCAAAGATGACGATTGAA
>CABSIA010000060.1 GCA_902477645.1 uncultured Prevotella sp.
TTGCGCCGATGGTACTGCAATGCAATGCGGGAGAGTAGGTAACCGCCTCTTTTCAGACGGGAGTCCCAGGGAACTCAATCCCTGGGACTCTTTTTTTGTATGTATGAAATCTGTAGGGCCGCTATATATAGCGGCCGCAATCAATAAAGCATCCTGTAAATTACAATTATTTTTGCCATAAGTTATACAGGTCATAAAGCTTGTCAAGTATTTAATCTCAAGCAGTGCCCCCTTCAAGGCGCGCTGCTTGAGATTTCTACATAAATATAGCAACCTTATATTCATAGGTAAATTTATCCCCACTAATTTTCTACTGAACCCTTTTCATTATATCCTTAGGGATATCAATACAGATAGGTTGAACAGCACCCTTATATTCTTCATCAGCGTCAGCAACCGCCACCAGCCAACAATTGAAAGACCTGCGGGCATTGTCCCATCCTGCCTCGTATGGATAAAAACGAAAGGTGGTGTCATTGATTTTCTTCACAGGTCCATCAATTACCTCAATATGAAGTTTCTTCTTGCCATGCTGCGTGCTTGATACTCCATGAGAACTGTCTGTATAAACAGCCTTTAGCTGAAAAGTTATGCCATCCATATTCCGCAAGTCGAGTCTCATGCCTCCTTGCAATTTATCATTATATGGTACGAGTTTGCCTTGATACTCGAAACCTACATACTGAACTTTCTTGCCTGCCGTCTCCTTATATCGGGCTTCTGTCAAATCAGCCATTTCCTGGTCAAAATACCAGAAGGCATCATGCTTGTCGCCTTTATATAAAGAATAAGGTGCGGGTTGAGGGCGTGAGGCGGTAGATGGCTCAGGAGTCTTTCCCTTGTCAGCCCCGTCGGTACCCGTCATATCAGAATGAAATCTTTCTGCAAGCCACCCGTCTTTCGGGTTCAGTTTGCGGAGTGTTCCATCAGCATTCAAACGCTGTTCTAACGCCTTTTGAATGAACTTCGCAAGATATAGGGCTGTACGGTCGCCACAATCGAAATGTCCACGACCTGTATCACAAAGGAAAGAGATGCAGCTCTTTGGATACATCATACGGAATGCGAGAGCAGGATTTACACGGGCCTCCCACCATTCATATTCCCCTTCTACCATCAGGCCTGGTATACCGTCTATGTTGCGGTTGCGTCCCCATTCTACATTGGCAGCTCCATAACCACAGAGGTTGGTGCGAGGGGCGTCGCCATGGAAAGATATAATACAGAGAGTCCGGTTTGGGTTCCAAGCTGCAAAGTTCCAAGGGAATGTGGCCTGGGCGGAATGTCCCAATGGGATAATAGGTGCCTTTGATATCTCTGCATGACCACTTTGGTCTGCCAAATTGCTCATCATCTCTTCGAAGATACCTTGCGCGCCTGATGCCGGATCCCAATTATTGTTGAAAGCAGGAGCCACCCATACCATAGCCACATCCAGTTTCTTCATCTGAGCCTGAAATTTCGAATTCTTATAGATAGCCTCCTCCGTCATGTTTTGCTGTGAGAGAATCACTGCCTTTACTTGCTCACATCCTTCGGGTATCCATAGGTAAGCCACTGGAGCCTTGCCTGTTTCGCTTGAGATGTAGCCTCTTAACTCTACAGACCATTTAAACATTCCGCTGCCTCCCACACCTACAGCATTGGCAGAATTGGTTAATAAGACTTGCAGCAACAATACTACGAGTGTTAATGTTTTGCGCAAATGCTTTTCTGATAATACCATTTGTTTCATAGTGCATTTATGTCTTTAAGTGCTAAAACATTATCCCTTTATTTAGCTTCTGTAATAAATCTCAACGCTGCACCGCCCGAAGACTGTAAATGTAGTTTCAGCACTTTGCCGCCCTTGATGGTCTGAACCGAAGACGATACGTTAGTGCGGGTATTCAGCGTGGGGTCATCGTTATAAATCTCAACACGATATTTCTTGCCTTTTTGCAAGAAGTCGGCAGTGTTGATAGTTATATTGCGGGCCTGTAGGCCATTCATTGCTCCTACGAACCAATCCTCGCCTGAGCGACGGGCCTGAACGATATATTCGCCAATCTCGCCTTGCAACGCCTTGCTCTCATCCCAAACGGTAGGGCAATGTTTCCAGAAGTCGAGTTCTCTCTCGCCTTTATAGACATTGGGCAGGTCGTACCAATAGAGGAAGGTGATAGGGCTATAATACACCACGGGCATAGCCAACTGGTGTGCCTTGGTGTTCTTCACCCTGTTGTTGAAATAGCATGGGGTATAGTCTGCTGGGCCACATAGGAAACGGGTAAACGGCAATATGGTATTATGCTCGGCATCAGGCATCTCTTCGTTGCCTCCAATGCCCTCCTGAGTCATTAGGTTTGGATAAGTCCGGCTCCATCCTGTGGGACGGTATTCGTCGTGGATATCCACCATGATGTGATGCTTTGCACATTTTTCTACGGCTTTGTGCAGCCAAGTGGTCCATTCTTGTGAGCCTATCTGCACAAATCCAAACTTAATGCCACTGATACCCCATTTCTCATAAAGAGGCAACAGCTGGTCTAATTCCTGATACAAAGCTCTTTGATTAACGTATACCCACACACCGATGCCCTTGCTCTTGGCATATTGGCAGAGTTTTGGCATATCAATATCACGGGTTTCCAACACTTTCAAGGCCGATGACGACATCTTCATCTCTGGCCCATACCATCCGGCGTCGAGTTCTATATATTGTAAGCCTCTGTCTACACAGAAATCCACACCTTCCATACAGGTTTTCATGTCTAAGCGGCATACTCTAAACACTTTGCCGGGACGAATCCATGAAGTGTCAGCTATTTTGCATGGAGCATTGAGATTTAGCACCAGTTGCTTATTGTTTATCAGGTCAACGGCTTTTTCGCCAACCATAATAAAGCGCCAGGGCATATCGTAGGCTGTTATGATATCGGCTGAGCCATACATTGCCATTTGCAGCTCATTATCAGCCTTTAGCCTGATTTTGCCTCTCACAAAATTTGTCAATGCAGCCTCGCCGATGGCGGCATAAAGTCCATTGGCAAGTCTGATTGTCAGCGGACGTTCTGCCTCTTCGTCCCAAGCCGTCTCACTCTTCAGGAGTCTCACTTTGTTAGAGTGCGATTGTGCCCAGGCATAGTGGTATGCCATTGCGCCTGGAGCAAAGCGGAAAGAAGTCAAATCGTTGGTGATGTGCATAAACAAGCCATTGGTAGCCTCTGGAAAATGATAGCGGATAGCAATGCCCTCGTCGTATGCTCTGACGACAATGTCGAAGAGATACTGTTGGCGTTTGTCGTATGCGGTGCCGCTGCCTTCGTGTTTTCCGCCTTTTATCAGGTGGATGGTCATTTCGTTATAGTGGTTGCGTATCTGTGCATATTCGCCATAAACAGGTTGCCAAGTATTATCCTCTGAGTGGCGTTCTACGCTTGTTACCTCCATCCCTTTTGTCCAGATACGACTGGTATCCACAGGTATTCCCATTGCCGACTCTACCAGATGGTTGTCGATATTCACTCCCAGTTCGCCATTTTCTACAACCACCTTGTCATGATAATTCAATTGATAGCTCAGCCTTCCGTCTTTTGACGAGAAGATAAAGCAAAATTTGCCATCGGGCGACAGTAAGGTTTCTTCTGCATTTGCTGTAACGCTAATAGTTATACAAATACAAAGCATGAAAGCTAATTTTAGATATTTCTTAGTCATTTTCTTTGTTGTTGATTAGTACCTACTTATAATACGTGTATTTAGCCTGTGATACTTAATGTGGATGATAATTTTTTTTATTTGGAACAGCCTTCTGTCTTCCCTGTATCCTTTACTTGCGGAAGCTGAGTAAATTAATTCTGTTGGCTAACTTGTTTAATTGTCACTAAAAATGTGTCTGTCTGTATTGGTACAGGACAAAGGTTTTATGCAATATTATTTGATAAATCACGTTTGTTTATTATGCAATGGACAGACCGTATCAGGCAGGTTAAGATATTATTAGTTATAGCAGCTCTTGCAATAGCCATGATGTCACTATATTTCTCTCATGTTCTTACTTCTGATCTTGAACAGGAAGAAAGACACAAGATGGAGGTATGGGCAGAGGCTATGCGCTCGCTCAATATGGCTGACGAGAATACAGATTTGAATCTTGTTCTAAAAGTAATCAATGATAATAATACTATACCGGTAGTTGTTATTGACAGGCAGGGGGAGGTGCAGACTTTCCGTAACATATCAATAAAGGCAGAGAGTTATGCTGACAGTTTAAGAGTGGTGCGGCGGTATTATGGAGAGATGAAAAATGCTAACCGTAATATACGTATATTTCTCGATGATGCGGATAAATCTGAGTTCATAGATGTTTATTACGATGATTCAGTTTTGCTGAAGAGGCTTGCCGCTTATCCTTATGTTCAGCTTGGCATTGTTCTGATATTTGCTGTGGTTGCAGTCTTTGCCTTGTTGACATCAAAGCGTGCGGAGCAGAATAAAGTGTGGGTCGGTTTGTCTAAAGAGACTGCCCATCAGCTGGGGACTCCTATCTCAAGTCTTATGGCATGGATAGAGATTTTGAAGGAAACATATCCAGACGATGACCTTATCCCGGAAATGGACAACGATGTGAGGCGGTTGCAGCTTATAGCCGACAGGTTTTCAAAGATAGGCTCGTTGCCGGAGCCAGTTCCGACAGATTTGAAGAATGTGCTGGAGCATGTGATTGTTTATATGGACAAGCGGACATCAAAGCGTGTTGCCATAACGAGTGAGATGCCTGAGCATGACGTGGTTGTATCGTTGAATGCCTCATTGTTTGAATGGGTAATCGAGAACCTTTGTAAGAATGCGGTCGATGCCATGGGAGGAGAGAACGGCAAGATTAATATAAGGGTGATGGAAAACAAAGATGTTGTGGCTGTGGAAGTGAGCGACACTGGCAAAGGAATTAAGAAGAAAGATTTAAGCAATGTTTTCCGTCCCGGTTTCACAACGAAGAAACGTGGCTGGGGGTTGGGTCTTTCTTTGGCAAAGCGGATTGTTGAGGAATACCATCATGGCAAGATATATGTGAAGTCGTCAGAGGTTGGTAAGGGCACCACTTTCCGCATTGAGCTGAAGGCATGATATCCTATCTGAATTTCTTTCTGTTCACAACAAACAGTGTAATTATCATCAGTTGATAATAGAGCACAACTTGCCAGCTCTGTATGTTGATATCCTCTATGGACGCACCATGCAGGCTGCTTGTCCAATAGACATAACTGTACATAAATTGCGCAACTTCTGATACTCCGTAAAACAAGATGGCAAATGATGAGTAGATTAATGTTGCCAGCCATGCCGTTATTGTGCCAGCCACGATAATAGTTGCCAATGGTATGACTATGATGTTTACCAAAATGAAATAGCAGGAAATGCGTCCAAAGTAATAGGCTGCCAATGGTGCGGTTGCAATTTGGGCCGATATGGAAATCGCAATATTTGCCCATAGCCATTTTCCTATGATAGTTTTGGGTGACAATGCACGGTATAGATTTTTGTTTATTGTCAGAATACCAAACATTGCCATAAATGATAGTTGAAACCCTGTGTCCCATAACGACAGCGGATTTGTGGCGAGCATAATGATTGCGGTAAGGGCCAGTGCGTTGAGCGACATCTTGTCTCTGTTTGTTATGCCGGCTAAAGTATAAATTGTGAGCATTGTCGCTGCCCTGATAATGCTTGTTGGCATTCCGGCCATAATAACGTAGGTCCATATAAACATCAGAATTATGGTTTGTTGGATTATGTTCCGCCGGTTTTTCCTGCCGAGGAAAATAGTGAGAATCCAGTATATTATTCCGAGATGCAGTCCCGACAGGGCGAGAATATGTGAAGCTCCGGCTGTAGAGAAGTCTTCCTTCATCTTTTTATTTATCATCGACTTGTCGCCCAATGTCATGGCGGCGACAATAGCAATGCCTTTGTTGTGGTCTGTCCCCAATTCTTCCATTGGCTGCAGATAGTGTTTCCAAAACTTGTCTATCTTCATCAGCAGTCTTATTCTGACGCGCTCGGTGAATGGCAGATTGTTGGCACTGACATTGCAGAGGCTCCATCTGTTAATCCCGATAAATGTCTCAGCTTTATATCCATGACATTTCAGCCATCTTTCGTAGTTGAAGTGGCTGTCATTGTAGAAATTCTCAGGTTCTTTGAGAATGGAGAAATGTTTAACCCCCATTCCTGGCTGTAGTTTCTGCCAGAGGTTGTTCTGATCTTTTAGGAAAGACGCCTTGACCTTGGCAGGCTTTCGCAATATTATTCCGTTGATTTCTGTGATAATCAAATCACATCTTGCCGTCTTTCCTTTTTCTGTAATCCTGCTGCTGACAATGGAATGGCATTCGACACCTTTGAGAGGCAGAGACACCGTTGAAATTCTATTGTCGACAGCAAAAACAAGTCCGCCAAAAGCAATCGAGATGAGCAGAATAAGCGTGCTGACAGTTTTAGGCCCTTTTAAGAATACAGCGGCAGTTATCAAGATAAACAGGACAACTGCCCATATCCAAACTGCTGTGTCATTGGCAAATCTCTCACCAAGCCATATTCCTATGGCCATGGCAAGCAGGATGCGTGCCAAAGGTGCCAGCTGTATGATGCCGTTCGTTCTCATCAGTCAGACAAAAAGATTACCGCCTCTGCTCAATGATTTTGCTGACGAGCGAGTCACCGGAAGGCAACAGATAATAAGCCACTCTGACAACTCTGCCTGTGTCTGCACTTCCCTCGACACGGATGTGTGCCGTCTTGCCATATCTGAATGTGTCGCACCGTGACGGATAACTGACAAGTTGCAGATAATGCTTGTCGCTGCCAGCACCTATATAGAAAATATCGCTGCTGTCTTTCACGGCAACAGCTTTTGCCATAGTTTTCTTTACCTTAGCTGTGCTTGTGTCTTCAGGTGCAAATACGCTTGCCGCCACAGTGTCGCCCAAAGGCTCTTCTTTGGCAAATTTGCATCCTGTTGTTATTCCTGTTGCAATAACGCAAATATATGCGAAAACCAGTAACTTCTTCATAATCTAATGTTATTTCCTTATAAGATAATATCCTGAATAGGTGAAGCTGTATTTTTTGTCATTATCCGTATTCTGCAAGATGAAACGGGTTAGAACAAAGCTGTTGTTCTTGTTTTGGCAAGGGATTGTATGGGCGGTATAGTTGTTTAAAGCATCCCATTTGCGCAAGTTGTCAATTTCGAATGTCAATGTGTCAACGGGCTGTTTCCCTTTGTATATGGGCACTTGCAAGGTACGCTCTTTTGTATGCGACAAAGTTATATCTGTGTCTGTATATATAAGCATGGAACTGTATTGCCCGCCAAGTTTAATTTCTGCTCCTTCATCCTCGCTTTTGTTGGAATAGTAGAAGTTGCCGTTCTTTTTCTTGGCATTGTTTTTTTTGCCTATTAAGTTTTCTGCCTTCCACCAGCTCACGGAGTCTGAAACCAATGAGTTTTGGCTCTTTTCGTTCATATCCCATTTGAGATATCTCAGGCGGCTGTTGAGCTGCCGAGCCTCGTCTGCGGGAAGAGTCGTCAGCCAGTTTAGGTATGTTTCCTCGCTCATCGGCAGTTGCCCGTTGTAGTTGTCATGGATGACTTTCTCCACATGCCCGTAAATCCAGTTGCTGGTAAAGCGTGAGATGTTTACGGGCAATACAGATGTGAGCAGGAATAATGCGGCGAATGAGGCTGAAATCCACCATATGCGACGTGCCCGGGATGCGTACAAGCCAATGCAGACAATGTAGAACCAGATGTTCAGAGTGAGCAGGTAAAGGCGGTTGACCGTAATGCCGTAATCGCTAAGACGGCGTGCTATGCCAACGGTCATAAGCGCAAGCAGCGGCAGTATTGCCAAAGGCAGAATGCGGGCTATACGGTTTTCGGTTTTCGGTGTGCCTTTAAAAAGTTGGGGATAAAGTCCGAGTACTACGGCTATGCAGCCGAATGTAAGTACCGAGACAAGTTTCGAAACCCATCCGTCAGGCAGTTGCCATTCAAAGATGATTTTTGCAAGGTATCCGTAGAGCACCGCCAGATAGCAGCCAAGTAGTGGAAGAAACAGATAGCGGATGCTCTTGTTTAGAAATGCTGATATTCGTGGTGTGCGGTCATATTTTTCTTCCTTTGCAGGTATGCGTCCTATGAGCAGCAGTGTAGGGAGAGTCAGTAAGAAGATGGTTGCCCATGTTTCCATCCAATTGTTAGACAGCTCTATGCCGAACAGCTCTTCTACGGCAGCTGTGAGCAGACAAATACCGCCGCACATTATGCCGCCCGTAATCCACGATGTGCATCCGTTGAGCAGCATCCGCAGGGTAAAGTTCCATGATGCTATGTCGTCCTTCTCACGATAGAAGGGAAGAATGAGCATGCCCAGTGTCAGTGCCGTTATTGCGGAGGCGTGTGCAAGGAATATCTCTACGTTAAAGTTTTCGTAAATGGCGTAGATAAAAGCGGAGTCAGCCAGCAGTGCAATGTGCGCTACGGCATTTGTTATAGTCAGGGTGCGTTTATTTCTCACCTCCTCGCCCCACAACTGCAGCACGGTGGTGAGCAGAATACCTACGGCAAGATAGTAGCATACGGTTGTGTCTACTTTGTCAGAAAACAAGTCGCCTGTAGCCCATACTGTTGCGAGTAGGTAGATTGTCAGCAAGATGACATATACCACCGTGACTGGGAAACGCCTGACGCATTGACTTGCGGCTTGCGTCAGTGTGTTGAGCGAGAAGATTTTTTTCATTTTACGGATGATGGTCTAATGATGATGGTTTAATATTGTTTTGCCTCGCACTGTCCTCTCAGCACGCTGAGGGCATTCATGGCGAGTGCGCCCATTTCGTCCTCGCCCGGATAACAGTAGGTTGGGGCAAGGAAGTCGATGCGCTTTCTCAGTCTTGTCACCACATATTCAGAGCGTGCCATGCCGCCAGTTATCAATATGGCGTCTATTTTTCCGCAAAGCACGGCACTCTCGGCTGCTATAGCCTTGGCTGTGTGGTAAATCATGGCATCAACTATCAGCTCGGCATGCTTGTCGCCGTTCTCTATTCGCTGCACAATCTCTTTCATGTCGTTGGTGCCGAGATGCGCAGTCAGACCAGCTTTTCCTGCAATTCTCTTCAGAAGTTCGTGCTGTGTGTATTTTCCGCTGAAGCAAAGTTTTATGAGGTCTGCGGCAGGAAGCGAGCCTGCCCTTTCTGGCGAGAATGGTCCCTCTCCGTCCAATGCGTTGTTGGCGTCTATAGCTTTTCCATGCTCGTGGGCAGCAATGCTTATTCCGCCACCTAAGTGACAGATGATGAGGTTCAGGTCCTCATATTTCTTGCCAATCTGGTTTGCGAAGCGGCGTGCAATAGCCCTTTGGTTCAGGGCATGCCAGATGCAGATACGTGGCATTTGGGGTGAGCCGCTGATACGTGCCAATGGCGACAACTCGTCAACAACTCCAGGGTCGGCGATGAAACTTCTGCAGCCAGGAATATCCTTTGCTATGGCATGGGCAATCACGCATCCTAAGTCGCATGCGTGTTTATGTCCGGCATTCATGGTGTCTTGCAGCATCTGCTCGTTAATCTCGTATACACCGCCAGCCACAGGTTTGGCCAATCCGCCTCTGCCTATTACGGCATCAAAATCGAGCGGGATGTCCATTTGGCTCAGCTCGTCCAACACGAGTTTCCGTCGCATTGGCTCCTGGTCGCTGATGTCGTTGAACGATGCGATCTCCTCGGCTGAGTGTCTTACGGAGCGCAGCAAAATAGGCTTGTCCTCTATGTAGACTGCAATTTTTGTAGAAGTGGAACCGGGATTAATAACAAGGATTTTCATAGGCTTTTTAGTTAAAATGTTTTGGCGTAAAGTGGAGCAGGGGAAAAACGTAAGGGTGTAGGAGAGTAACCTCTTTGCACCCTTACTTCTTTATTTTCTATTTCAGCTTAAATCCAACTCGTACTCCGTCGTAGTTGGATGCAATCTCGCCGATGGCGGCAGCCTGGGTAGAGCCGGAAATTGCCGACAAAGTCTGTATCAGCGACAGCAGTTTCTTTGACTCGAAGAGCAGTGCTATTCCGTTGGTCTCTTTCTTCACATATCCGTTCATGCTGAGCAGGACACCTTTCATCTGTATCTGTCCGTCTTCCTCAGAATATGTGTAGTTGCCTTTCCAGTTTTTGCCTTTTATGCAGGCAACGAAAGTGCCGTCCTCGTTGAACTGTACGTGTGTGTTTGAGGCATTCAGTCCGAGCTTGCTGTATTGTGCCGAGAGCTTCTCCTCTATTTTGCTTGCTGCAATCTCGCCACCCGCTTTAGCCAGCAGGTTCTCAGAAGTGAAAGCACATCCGGGACCGTTGTAGTTCCAAGTCTTATGGAGTGATTTCTCAGAGAGTTTGTCGAGACCGATAACGCTTGACAGGATGTTGCCCAGCGCGCCCAATGTGCTGTTTGATGAGCCAGTGTTTGTCTGTGCCTGTGTTCCTGATGCTGTGCCGCCAGCCATGTTTCCAATTCCTCCGCATCCGCTGAGCAGAATGCAGCATGCAGTGGCAGCGATAAAAATTTTTTTCATTTCCTTAATTATTAAATTCGCAGCTTTATTTGTAAAGACTAATATATGTAAGAGCTTTTACTTACCATGGCGCTACGAAACTAACCATGTAAAGTTCTCTAACACATCGCAAAGTTACAAATAAAAAATGACAGACATATATATTTTTATGTAATTTATCTTGCCAAGAGCATATTTTGTTTAGGGAATGTTAAAAACACGACTGGACGTGTAGGCGTTTTCGCCTTGCCGTGTCAGTTTCAACTTATAGCGCGCGAGCTCAGGAGATGTATCGGTGCGTGGTGTTCAATGTTGTTGCCCGCAATCAGGACGCTCACACTAAGAACATACCGTTTCTTATGAATGAGAATGGGGCGTGTCGCCTGCGTACGACATGGGATATTGCCTTTCCAATTCACAGATTTATTAGATTATAAGATTGTAAGAATTTAATTCCGCCACCCCCGGTATTTTTCTACTGAACCATTTCATGCTATAAGAGATAATGAGTGAACTTTTATTGGTGATGTTTAGTTATCTTAAAATACTAAACATATAAAGCCTGAAAAGAAAGCAGCCCCAAAGAGAAAGTGTTCTCTTTGGGGCTGCTTATAATTATCTGGCTAATGCCAACTGAATTCTATTCGTACTCCTGCCAGCTCTTAATCTGTAGGTCTTCCTGTCCTATCTCGCAGAATGCCTCGATGAATGCTGTGGCGAGGCGGGCGTTGGTGATAAGCGGAATGTTGTGGTCTATTGCTCCGCGGCGAATGCGGTAGCCGTTTGTAAGCTCCCGCTTGCTGTGGTTCTTCGGTATGTTTACGATGAGGTCGAACTTGTGGTCGGCAATCATCTTCATCACATTCTCCTTGTCGCTGTTCTCCTCGTCTGGCCATGCCACGGCAGTAGCCGCCACGCCATTTTCGTTGAGGAATTTGGCTGTGCCCTCACTTGCGCAGATCGTGTCGACTTTAGATACCAGCGCGCGTGCCGCATCGAGCATTGCAACCTTCTCCTTTGTTCCGCCCGATGAAATCATAATGGCCTTGTCCTTAGACGGAATCTTGTAGCCTGTTGCGATGAGCGAGTTGAGCAGGGCCTCTGCATAAGAGTCGCCCATACATCCTACCTCGCCCGTAGAGCTCATGTCTACGCCGAGCACAGGGTCGGCATTCTGCAGGCGGGCAAACGAGAACTGGCTTGCCTTTACGCCCATGCGGTCGATGTCGAACTCGCGCTTGTCGGGAGTTGTGAACGGAGCGTCGAGCATAATGCGTGTAGCTGTGTCGATGAAGTTTGTCTTCAATACCTTGCTGACAAATGGGAATGAGCGTGATGCGCGGAGGTTACACTCGATAACCTTTACGTCGCGGCCCTTGGCGAGATACTGAATGTTGAACGGACCAGAGATATTCAGCTCCTTGGCGATGGCACGGCTAATCTTCTTAATCTGACGAACTGTAGCGAAGCTGATCTGCTGTGCGGGGAACACCATTGTGGCATCACCAGAGTGAACACCGGCATACTCCACGTGCTCAGAGATAGCGTATTCTACCACCTCACCATTCTGTGCAACGGCGTCGAACTCAATCTCGTTGGTCTCTGTCATGAACTGCGAGATAACAACAGGATATTCCTTGCTCACCTCGCTTGCCATCTGCAGGAAGCGCTCAAGCTCCTCGTAGTCGTAGCAAACGTTCATGGCTGCACCAGAGAGAACGTAAGAAGGACGAACAAGAACAGGGAAACCTACACGCTCAACGAAAGCCTTAACGTCGTCCATGCTTGTCAGTGCGCTCCACTGAGGCTGGTCGATGCCGAGCTGGTCGAGCATGGCAGAGAACTTGTTGCGGTTCTCGGCACGGTCGATGCTCAGAGGCGATGTACCGAGAATTGGCACACTCTGACGATAGAGCTTCATAGCGAGGTTGTTAGGTATCTGACCACCTACAGAGACAATCACACCACGTGGATTCTCCAAGTCTATAACATCGAGTACACGCTCAAACGAAAGCTCGTCAAAATATAGACGGTCGCACATGTCGTAGTCTGTAGACACGGTCTCAGGGTTATAGTTTATCATGATGCTCTTGTAGCCGAGCTTGCGTGCTGTAGTGATGGCATTTACCGAACACCAGTCGAACTCTACAGACGAGCCGATGCGGTATGCGCCCGAGCCGAGTACCACTACAGACTTCTCGTGGCTGTAGTAGTTAACATCGTAGCCCTCAACAGCGTATGTCATATAGAGATAGTTTGTAAGGTCAGGATGTTCGCTTGCTACAGTAGGAATGCGTTTTACGGCAGGCAGAATGCCGAGCTTCTTGCGGTAGTTTCTCACGGCAAGGTTCTCCTTCTCCATGTTGCCAGCCGCAGGCTTTATTACGAAGCGTGCTATCTGGAAGTCTGAGAAACCGAGAATCTTGGCCTGACGCATTACGTCGGCAGGCACATCGTTGATGTCGTTGTAAGCCTCAAGTTTGTGCTTGTAGTCGACGATGTTTTTCAGCTTGCCTATGAACCATCGGTCAATCTTAGTCAGCTCATAGATGCGGTCTATGGTGTAGCCCTCCTCAAGAGCCTGGGCTATGGCGAATATACGCAGGTCTGTAGGGTTAGACAGCTCCTCGTCGAGGTTGTCGAATTTAGTGTGGTCGTTGCCAACAAATCCGTGCATGCCCTGGCCAATCATACGAAGACCCTTCTGGATGAGCTCCTCGAATGTGCGTCCGATAGACATAATCTCACCCACCGACTTCATGCTTGAGCCAATCTTGCGGCTCACGCCTGCAAACTTTGTCAGGTCCCAGCGTGGAATCTTGCAGATAAGATAGTCGAGCGACGGAGCCACGTAAGCAGAGTTTGTGGTTCCCATCTCGCCAATCTGGTCGAGAGTGTAGCCCAGCGCGATCTTTGCGGCGACGAAGGCGAGCGGATAGCCCGTAGCCTTTGATGCGAGAGCTGACGAGCGGCTCAGGCGGGCATTGATTTCGATGATACGGTAGTCGTTGGTCTCTGCGTTGAAAGCATACTGAATGTTGCACTCGCCGACGATGTTGAGGTGGCGCACGCAGCGGACGGCAATATCCTGCAGCATTTTCACCTGCCCGTCAGTAAGCGAGCATGTCGGAGCAACAACGATAGACTCGCCAGTGTGAATGCCGAGCGGGTCGAAGTTTTCCATAGAAGCGACGGTGAAACAGTGGTCGTTGGCATCGCGTATAACCTCAAACTCTATCTCCTTCCATCCCTTGAGGCTCTCTTCTACGAGCACCTGCGGGGCGAAGGTAAATGCTGACTCGGCAATCTTTTTAAAAGTCTCCTCGTCGGGGCACACGCCCGAGCCAAGTCCGCCCAGAGCGTAAGCCGAGCGTATCATTATCGGGTAGCCAATTCTGCGGGCCGTCGCTATGGCATCGTCCATAGTCTCACAGGCTTGCGACACAGGCACCTTGAGGTCGATTTTGTTCAGCTCCTTAACGAAGAGGTCACGGTCCTCTGTGTTCATTATCGCCTCCACGCTTGTGCCAAGCACCTCCACGCCATACTCCTTCAGAGTGCCGTTGAGGAAAAGCTCAGTACCGCAGTTTAGAGCCGTCTGACCACCGAAGGCGAGCAATATTCCGTCAGGACGCTCCTTCTTGATAATCTCAGTTACAAAAAAGGTATTGACGGGCAAGAAATAAACCTTGTCAGCAATACCTTCACTTGTCTGAATAGTTGCAACGTTGGGGTTCACGAGCACCGATTTGATGCCTTCTTCCCGAAGAGCCTTAAGAGCCTGGCTACCTGAATAATCAAACTCGCCCGCCTGACCTATTTTCAGTGCGCCAGAGCCAAGGACGAGAACCTTCTTTAGCTGTTTCTTCATCGAAAATTATTTTAATGTGTATAAATTACCGTGCAAAGGTACAGAATAATTTTGAATTATGAGTTATGAATTACGAGTTTTTAATTCTAAATTCTTTAATTCCTAATCGTGGCGCAGCGAGAATAATTCATAACTCATAACTCGTAATTTAAAATTATTTGTTATCTTTGCCGCAAAAATATATTTCTCATGGACAATAATATCAATAAGGAGGAGCAGATACTGATAAGAATAACAGGCAAAGACCGCCCCGGACTCACAGCCTCGGTAATGGAGATATTGGCGCGCAAGGACGCAAAGATACTTGATATCGGCCAGGCCGACATCCACTCCACACTCTCGCTCGGCATACTGATACGCATCGGCGGGCAGGCGTCGGGACAGGTTATGAAGGAGCTGCTGTTCAAGGCCACCGAGCTTGGCGTAAACATAGGCTTTTCGCCCGTTTCCGATGACGAGTACGAGAACTGGGTGAGCCGGCAGGGAAAGCACCGCTACATTCTCACGCTCATAGGCCGCACCCTCTCAGCCCGCCAGATAGAGGCCGCCACAAAAGTGATAGTGGAGCAGGGACTCAATATCGACTCCATACTCCGTCTCACGGGACGCATGAGCATAATGCACCCCGAGCGAAACAACAGGGCATGTATAGAGTTCTCGCTCCGTGGCACGCCCCAAGACAAGGAGGCCATGCAGAAAGAGCTTATGCGCATATCGTCGGAGATGGAGATTGACTTCTCGTTCCAGAAAGACGACATGTACCGCCGCATGCGCCGCCTCATTTGTTTCGATATGGACTCTACGCTCATCCAGACCGAGTGTATCGACGAGCTTGCAGAGCGTGCGGGGGTAGGAGCCGAGGTCCGTGCCATCACCGAGAGCGCCATGCGTGGCGAGATAGATTTCAAGGAGAGCTTCACACGCAGGGTGGCTTTGCTGAAGGGACTCGACGCAAGTGTAATGGAAGACATTGCCAACACCATGCCTATCACAGAGGGTGTCGACCGTCTGATGTCGGTGTTGAAGCGCTGCGGCTACAAGATAGCCATTCTTAGTGGCGGATTTACCTATTTCGGCGAGTTCCTTCAGCGCAAGTACGGCATAGACTATGTTTATGCCAACGAGCTTGAGGTTGGCGACGACGGCAAGCTAACCGGCCGCTATGTGGGCGAGATAGTAGATGGCAACCGTAAGGCGGAGCTGCTGAGGCTCATAGCGCAGGTTGAGAAGGTGAACCTCGCGCAGACCATAGCCGTGGGCGACGGAGCCAACGACCTCAAGATGCTCGGCGAGGCTGGCCTCGGCATAGCCTTCCACGCCAAGCCACGAGTGGTTGCAAACGCCAGGCAGAGCATCAACACCATAGGACTCGACGGCGTGCTCTATTTCCTCGGCTTTAAGGACAGCTATCTTGGCGACCAGGGACGGCTGTGACATGAATATTTTTATGTTCTTAATCCGTTGTCGGAATTAAATTTTTGTAATCCGATAAATTTGTGAACGTTAGTAAACTGTAGGGCCGCTA
>CABSIA010000061.1 GCA_902477645.1 uncultured Prevotella sp.
AAGCAGTTCACTGTATCGAAACCTGATATGGGACGCTATTTCGACACTCCAAGGGCTTCTTACAGCTGGCGAGACTACCGCATACCAACACATGTGGCAGCAATGGAGGCTATAAGAGCCATCACACCTGACGACAAGACAACATTGTCGGAAATGCAATTATGGCTACTTCAGCAGAAACGCACACAGGCTTGGGACACACCGATAATAAGTGCTGATGCCATCCACGCTTTCCTGACAGAAAACTCTAAGGCGTTGGCAACTCAGGAACAGACCGTAATAAGCATAGACGGCAAGCAAATCGCCTTGCCTGAGGCTACGGCAAAAGTAGGATACGTAAAGACAACGGCAGAAAACTCTAAGGCAAAAACAATAACATTCGACAAAACCTCTGAGGGGACATCGTGGGGTGCCGTATATGCACAGGCTTTGGTTCCAGCTACAGAGATTGAAAACTCAACATCGGGCATTAAGGTGGAACGCTCTCTAAGCACAGACGCAAAGGCTTTGAAAGTTGGCGACAAGGTGACAATGAAAATAACCATTACCGCAGACCGTGACTACGACTTCGTTCAGGTGAGCGAGCAGCGTGCCGCATGCCTTGAGCCTGTAGCACAGCTGAGCGGCTATAGAGGCGGCTACTACATTGCACCGCAGGACAACTGCACAAACTATTTCTTCGACCGTCTGGCTAAAGGCAAGCACGTCATCGAGACTGAGTATTATGTAGTAAGACCTGGCGTTTACTCTTCCGGCTCATGCACGGCAGAATGCGCATACTCTCCAGCATTCGCAGGAAGAGCAAAACAGATGATAATGAGCGTAGGAGGTGAGAGGTGAGAATAAATTACAGAAACCTACACTCCCCTACAAAAACTAAAAAAAACAAGACAATGCTAAAAAAGATATTTATCACAGCCATGCTGTTGGCAACATTGTCAACAGCCCATGCGCAAACCATAGAGGCTACACAGGAACTGGTGGACATCGGACAGGTGGAATTTCAGAAACCTGCAACAGTGAGCTTCAAACTGAAAAATCTGTCGGGAAAGCCATTCCGCATCAACAAAATACAAACCGACTGCGGATGTACTACTGTAGAAGCACCACAAGGCATAATCGAGAAAGGTGCGACATACAATGTTACGGCAACGTATGATGCCAGGACTCTCGGGCGATTTACAAAACGCGCATACCTAACCCTCGACAACGGACAGGAGCCTTTACGCCTGACAATCCGTGGAGTTGTGGTCAACGAGGTCGTGGACTTTGTTGGCGGCTATCCATATACACTCGGAGCACTGATGGTAGACAACAACGAGATAGAGTTTGATGACGTTAACCGTGGAGCACAGCCATATCAGACCATACACATACTAAACACCAGCGACCAGCCATCGCAGCCACAGCTGATGCACCTGCCACCCTACCTCACCGCCGAGGTGTCGCCAACGACCATTATGCCTGGACATTCAGGAAAGGCGACGATAACCCTCGACTCACACAAGCTACGCAACTTCGGACTGTCGCAAACAAACATTTACCTCGGCTTTGCACAAGGCGACAAAGTTGCCGTAAACAAGGCTATTGAGGTATCAGCCGTTCTGCTGCCCGATTTTGAGGAACTCAGCGATGGGGAGCTTTCAATTGCCCCACATATCCATATTTCTGCCGACACACTCGACTTGGGCTCTTTCAGCGGCAAAAAAAAGAAAAATGGCAACATAGAAATTACCAACACCGGTAAGTCTACTCTCGACATACGCTCGCTGCAGATGTTCAACGCCGGACTGAAAGTATCGCTGAACAAGACAAAGCTGGAGCCTGGAGAGACCGCAAAACTGCGTGTGACAGCCATAGCCTCAGATATTAAAGGCGCAAAACGCCTGCCACGAATTCTTATAATCACCAACGACCCCGACAGGCCTAAAGTTGTAATCTGGGTGAAAGTAAAGAACGAAGAGTGAAGAACGAAGAGTAAAAAATGCTACAAATAGAAATTGACAACGGAAGCGGTTTCTGCTTCGGAGTTACAACAGCAATACGAAAAGCTGAAGAGGAGCTTGCCAAAGGCAAGCCGCTGTATTGTCTCGGCGACATTGTCCACAACGGCATGGAGGTTGAGCGCCTGCATGCCAAGGGACTGATTACCATAAACCATGGGCAACTCAGCAAACTGCACAACGCTAAAGTTTTGCTGAGAGCCCATGGTGAGCCACCCGAGACTTACGAGCTGGCAAAACAAAACAACATAGACATCATCGATGCCACCTGCCCAGTGGTTCTGGCGCTGCAAAGAAGGATAAAACAGCAATTCGACTCCGCACCAGACGCACAGATTGTGATATTCGGAAAAAACGGACATGCCGAAGTGTTGGGACTCGTGGGGCAAACCAAACAGCAGGCAATAGTTATAGAGAAACTTGAGGATGCGAAAAAACTTGACTTCAACAAAGATATTTATCTATATTCGCAAACAACAAAAGGTCTCGACGATTTTCATCACATCATCGACTACATACAAACCCACATATCGCCCGAGGCAACATTTAAAAGCTTTGACACTATCTGCCGGCAGGTAGCCAACCGCATGCCAAACATCGCAGCTTTTGCCGTACGCCACGACCTGATACTATTCGTTAGCGGAAAAAAAAGCTCAAACGGAAAAGTTCTCTTTTCCGAATGTCTCAGCGTAAACCCAAACAGCCACCTCATAGAGAGTGCCGCGGAGATAGACATGGCATGGTTGCAAGGTGTCACAACTATCGGTATTTGTGGTGCCACAAGTACTCCAAAATGGCTTATGGAGGAGTGCAGAGATGCCATTTTGTCGGCAAAATGATTAATTGAGATAACGTTCACGACAATTTGGGATAAGTAGTGTATTATTAACCTTTTATATATTGTAACTTTTGCTTAATTTTGTGCACGATAGTGATTTAAACCAATCGTAAAAACCTAAATAATTACGATAAAGCGCAAAAACTATGGCGAGAAAAAAAGCAGAAAAAACAATAACCCCAAAAGATGATGCGATAGAGAAGAGAATGTTCAACCGCATTCACTCCTTCATCTTAAAGGATGACAATTACCTGACGCCAAAGATGTCACGTGATTTAATTTTGAAAAAGACAGGTGTGCCCAAGAACAAGTTTGCACCTCTGTTCCGCAAATACATAGGCATAAAGTACACTGATTATATCAATGGACTTCGGTTGGAGCATGCAATAGAGCAACTTGGCGAGCATCCAGAGTACACAGTAGAGACTATTGCACAGGAGTGTGGCATACCAAAACTGCAGACATTCTACAGGCTGTTTACAGAAAAGTTCGGTATGCCGCCGGCAGAATACCGCAACAAGAAACTAACAAAATAAATCAAATACAAAAACCACAAAAAATAATACAAATCTATGCTCGAGACTAATTGCTTGGCAACTCAACACAAGGCAGCTATTAGTTTCGGGCAAGGATATAAAGTAGTACCTCCAAAAAGGTACTATTTTTAATTTATCCAGCCCAAGCCTGCAAGCCTCTTCGGAAGTCTCGCCAGTTGCCACAACGGTTCTTCTTGGGATTACGCCTACTATGGATTTGAGCCCATTGAACTTTTTCTTAAATATTTTTTCCGTGATGTCCCCATAGCTGACAACAATGCACTTTCTCTCTTCCAGTCTTCCATGTCCCTCATTGGCAGAGCAATGCCTTGTTGCAATTTTACAGTTACCGCCGGAGACATACTCGTCGATTATTCCCTTTGCCAACTTGTAACTTGTCTTTTGGTTCTCTTTTAAAGCTATGACATAGTCTCCTTTGCCGTCTATAATCTTCTCTGTTATAGAGGTTTGGCATCCCATTGCGTCGATGGTGACTATTGTGTTTGAAATATCAATCGCACTCAGAAGCTTAGGAATAGTTGAGAAGAAAAACTGTCGTACAAACAACGGTACAGACAAGAAGTATCTGAATAAGAAATAGAGTTAAAAGTTTGGGTGATATTGATATTTATCGTATATTTGCACATGTAAACCAAGAAGAAGGAGAGGAGACTATGAAATATTATGGTGCAAATCCGATATACGACACGGTATTCAAGTATCTGATGGAAGACGAGCGCATAGCGATGACCATTCTTTCAGCATTGCTCAAGCAGAAGGTTGTGGCAATATCGCAGCGCGCCCACGAATACTCCAACATAACAAAGAACGATGTGACAATGTTCCGCATCGACTTTGCCGCCACTGTCCGTGACGAAGAGGGCAAAGAGAAGCACATTCTAATAGAACTTCAGAAGACATGGGTGGAGACAGAGACCTTACGTTTCCGCCAGTATCTCGGCGCACAATACAACAAGAAAGAGAATATTGCCGGCAAAGGCTCTGGACAGCACGCCTTGCCCATGGTGGCAGTTTATCTGCTGGGCCATAGGGTCGGCGATATCGAGGAGCCAGTTGTATACGTCAGCCACAAGCCATACGATTATAACGGTGTGGAGGTAAAGGAAGGTATGCCTGACCCGTTTGTGTCAAGCCTTACCCATGACAGCATCATCGTGCAGATACCTCTGCTCCATGGACGTGTCAATCCGAGGCTTGAGGAAGTACTCTTCTGTTTCGACCAGACAAACTGCTCTCCGACAGACCGGCAGGTGATAGAGATTGACGAGTCACGCTTTGCTGGCAATCCCGACATGGAACATATCATGCGCCGCCTTATTTCAGCAGCTTCTAACCCCAATGTCCGACAGGATATGAACGTAGAGGACGAATATTTCACTGCGATAGAAGACAGAGATACCGCTATAATGTGTCGTGACAAGACTATTGCCGAGCAGGACAGACTGATTGAGCAAAAGAGCACTCTGTTGGAGCAAAAGGACGCACAGCTTGAGCAGAAGAACGCACAGCTTGAGCAGAAGAACGCACAGCTTGAACAGAAAGAAAACGCTTTGCAAGCAATGGTGAAGGCTCTTAAAGACGCAGGTATGAGCACCGAACATATATCTTCAATGACCGGGCTTGACGAAAACTATATTTCTTCTATCTGACAAGATACATACACATATAATCAAGGTGTAGCTTCATTTTGAATACAAAAAAGCTACACCTTATTGTCATTTAGCCTATAGTTACCTGAAAAAGCCTTGTTTTTTCAGGGCATCCAAAAAGCCTACGGACATAGCCTCATTGTCTTTCTTTGTATACCTTATGTCGGTAAAAATCTGCGCAAGAGTTTCCTTGTTGTTTATCCTCACAAACTCCTTGTTTTCCAGCAGTGCTTCCTTCTCGGCATAATGCCGGTCTATGTCTTCAGTCGAATAAGCGTGATAGGTTTCCTTATGCACAAACGCATCAACGGCAAGACGGTCAGCAAGAGGCGGGTTCTCATCAGGCCATCCCACAGTGAGCGTAGCAACAGGCATAACGAGCTTTGGCAGTTTCAAAGTGTCGATAATAAGCTGCGGCATATACACAGTTGTACCAAGAAAACAAAGCCCAAGCCCCTCCTCTTCGGCAAGATTGCAAAATGTCTGAGTAAACAAAAGAGCATCCGTGGCCGCATTCATAAAAGATAGGAAATTATCGTAGCCCGGATTCGCCTTACGCAGAAGGCACCAGTCGGTGGAACGGCGGAAATCTGCACAAACCGTAACAACGACAGGAGCATGCGTCACCATAGGCTGATTGAAATGAGCCGGAGCCAAATTTTCTTTCATGCCCTTATCACGTGTCACCACAACGCTGTACAACTGCATGTTTCCCATTGTCTGTGTTCTTGAAGCTTGAGCGAACAGCCTGTTAAGCATTTCCTCGCTTATGTCTTTCTGCTGATACCTACGTATCGATCTGCGGGTTTCTATTGTCTTCATCTTAAAATAATTATAACTGCATGCAAAGATAGTGCTAACGAATGGAATATAAAAGAAAAATGCTGTTTTTCTTTTTATTCCTGAGTGCTGCCTATCTTATCTAAAGATAGTGCTAACGAATGAAATATAAAAGAAAAACAGCATTTTTCTTTTTATTCCTGTAGAACCGTTGCATGTAACGGCCGCAATTGGCAAACGTAATCTATGCGAGTTTTGTATATATTAAATATTCCTAATGACACCTTGCTTGCGGCCGCCACATGTAGCGGCCCTACAAATCTCACAACCTAACATTTACGAATACGGCATATAGCTTTGTCAGCAAGAAAGTTACCCGTTACGGAAAACTTTTTAGCAAGAACAATTAAAAAAGTTTTCTATTTTTTTATTTCTGTATTCAATAATTTATATATAACTTTGCGGCATTATAATACTAAACAATGGAATCAAAACAGACTTACACCTATGAAGAAGCCTCGACCGCTTCTTTGAACTACTTTGACGGCGATGAGCTTGCCGCCCGTGTTTGGGTCAACAAATACGCCATGAAAGACAGCTTCGGCAACATCTTCGAGCGTTCGCCGGAAGACATGCACTGGCGCATAGCCAACGAGATTGCGAGAATTGAGAAGAAGTATGCCAATCCACTCCCCGCAGAGCAGATATTCGAGCTTCTCGACCATTTCAGATATATTATTCCTGCAGGCAGCCCTATGACAGGTATTGGCAACAGCCAACAAGTGGCAAGCCTCAGCAACTGTTTCGTCATAGGACTCGACGGCGATGCAGACTCATACGGTGCCATAATGCGTATAGACGAGGAGCAGGTGCAGCTTATGAAGAGGCGTGGCGGTGTAGGCCATGACTTGAGCCACATACGTCCGAAAGGCTCGCCAGTAAACAACTCCGCACTGACATCAACCGGACTGGTGCCTTTCATGGAAAGATACAGCAACTCCACACGTGAGGTTGCCCAAGACGGGCGTCGTGGCGCTCTGATGCTAAGCGTAAGCATAAAGCACCCAGACAGCGAGTCTTTCATCGATGCGAAGATGACAGAGGGCAAGGTTACAGGCGCCAATGTATCGGTAAAGATTGACGACGAGTTCATGCAGGCAGCCGTTGACAACAAGCCATACGTACAGAAATTCCCTATTGACTCCGACTCTCCCGCTGTAACCAAGGAGGTCGCGGCTCACGACTTATGGCGTAAGATTGTACACAACGCATGGAAGAGCGCAGAGCCAGGTGTGCTGTTCTGGGATACCATCTTGAGGGAAAGCATCCCCGACTGCTATGCCGACCTTGGTTTCCGCACCGTCAGCACCAACCCTTGCGGAGAGATTCCATTGTGCCCATACGACTCATGCCGCCTGCTGAGTATCAATCTATATAGCTATGTCAGCAATCCGTTTACTCCTGAGGCAACTTTCGACTTCGACAAATTTGCAAAGCACGTACAGCTTGCCCAGCGCATAATGGACGACATTGTTGACTTGGAAATGGAAAAAATTGACCTCATCATGGAGAAAATCCAGATAGATCCACAGTCACGGGAGGTTAAAGGCTCAGAATATCATCTTTGGGAAAAAATCAAGAGAAAGAGCGGAATGGGACGCCGTACTGGTGTGGGCATAACCGCCGAGGGCGACATGCTCGCTGCCCTCGGCTTGCGCTATGGCACACAAGAGGCTACAGACTTCTCGGTCTCCGTTCACCGCACATTGGCCATCAACGCCTACCGCTCTTCTGTCACAATGGCTAAAGAGCGCGGAGCCTTTGAGATATATGACGCAAAGAGAGAGGAGAGCAACCCGTTCGTAAAACGCCTGAAGGATGCAGATGCCGGGCTTTATGCCGATATGGTTAAGTATGGCCGCCGAAACATCGCCTGCCTGACCATTGCCCCCACAGGCACCACTAGTCTTATGACTCAGACCACAAGCGGCATAGAGCCTGTTTTCATGCCTGTTTACAAGCGCCGCCGCAAGGTAAATCCTAACGACGCTGACGTTCATGTAGACTTTGTCGACGAGGTTGGCGACTCTTTTGAGGAATATATTGTTTACCACAAGAAGTTCCTTGAATGGATGAAGGTAAACGGCATTGACACAGAAAAGAGATACACCCAGGAAGAAATTGACCAGCTTGTTGAAAAATCGCCTTACTATAAAGCTACAGCCAACGATGTAGACTGGCTCATGAAGGTGCGTATGCAGGGAGCGATCCAGAAATGGGTAGACCACTCTATCAGCGTTACGGTAAACCTTCCTAACAATGTCGACGAGGAACTTGTAAACAAGCTCTATGTTGAGGCATGGCGCTCGGGATGCAAGGGGTGCACAATATACCGCGACGGCAGCCGCTCGGGTGTTATGATTTCCGTGTCGAAGAAGGACAAGAAGAAAGAAGAGAACACAGACGAGAACCTTGCGCCGTGCAAACATCCTACCGTAACAGAGGTTCGCCCACGTGAGCTTGAATGCGATGTGGTACGTTTCCAGAACAACAAGGAGAAATGGGTTGCATTCGTCGGTCTGCTAGATGGTTATCCTTATGAGATTTTTACCGGTCTTCAGGACGACGAAGAAGGTATTATGCTTCCGAAGAGCGTCACAAAAGGTAAAATCATCAAACACATCGGCGAGGACGGCAGTAAGAGATACGACTTCCAGTTTGAGAACAAGCGTGGCTACAAGACTACCGTTGAGGGATTGAGCGAGAAGTTTAATCCAGAATACTGGAACTATGCCAAACTGATATCTGGTGTATTGCGCTACCGCATGCCCATCGACCATGTCATAAAGCTCGTAGGCTCTTTGCAGCTTAAGAGCGAGAGCATCAACACATGGAAAAACGGTGTGGAGCGTGCCCTTAAGAAATACATTATTGACGGAACAGAGGCTAAGGGGCAGAAATGCCCACAATGCGGGCAGGAGACTCTTGTCTATCAGGAAGGATGCCTTATCTGCAAGAACTGCGGTGCAAGCAGATGCGGATGATCATAAGTGAAGAGTGAAGAGTGAAGAACGAAGAACGAAGAATCCAACAGTCGAAGGGTGAAGAGTTTTTCTATCCTACTCTATTCCTCTCTATTTCCTCTATCCTAAAAAAATTATTACAACTATGACTTTGAACGAAAGTTTCATTTACATAAACGGTCTGCGGTTTCATGCCTTCCATGGTGTGATGCCGCAGGAGCGTTTAACTGGCAACGACTATTCTCTTGATATCCGTATAGGCTACGATGTGTCTAAAGCTATGGTCTCTGACGATGTTGACGACACTGTCAACTATGCAGATATAAAAAAAGTCACAGACCAGGAAATGTCCGTTCCAAGCAAACTTGTAGAGAGAGTGGCTTACAGAATAGCCGACCGAATTTCGAGACGGTACCCTTCTATAAGCAGCATTGACATAAAAGTCACTAAACTTAATCCTCCGTTTGGAGCCGACTGCAAGGGAGCCGGAGTGGAGCTTCACTTAATAAATGATAAAACTTGACCACGTTTTGTGGTTTTCTAACATAATTTCCTTACTTTTGCAAAATGTTTAGTGAAATGTGCAAGAAAATCCTAATCTTAGCAATGCTGCTGATATCGGTTGTAGCGACGGCTGGGACTGCGCCAAAATCGTTTACTTTAGTCATCGATGCCGGTCATGGCGGCAGAGACAATGGAGCATGCGGCGCTATTTCCAAAGAGAAAGATCTTACGCTGAAATACGCCTTGGCATTCGGACGTCTTGTTGAGAAAGAGTGCCCTGACATAAAGGTCATATACACCCGCAAGACTGATATTTTCGTTGAGCTGCATGAACGTGCCAACATAGCAAACAGGGCAAAGGCCGACCTCTTTATGTCTATACATATCAACGCCCTACCTGGGAAGAAAATAGCAAGAGGGTTTCAGACCTACACATTAGGCAAGGGAAAAAGTGGCGATGGTATATCAACCAACCTTGAGGTGGCAAAGCGTGAGAATGCTGTAATTCTGCTTGAGGACAACTATAAGCAAAGCTATCAGGGCTTCGACCCTGACTCTCCCGAAAGCAACATCATGTTTGAGTTCATGCAGGACAAAAACATGGAGCAAAGCGTAAGCATGGCTAAGGTACTGCAGAAAAATGTATGTGCCGCCACAGGCAGGGCTAACGGAGGAGCACATCAGGCAAACCTTGCAGTATTAAGACTGTCAACAATGCCCGGATGCCTGATAGAGCTGGGGTTCATATCAACTCCTGACGAGGAACGTTTTCTGAACACCCAACAGGCTGTGAGCCTGTTCAGCCGTGGGCTGCTAAATGCGCTCAACTCATATCGTGGACGTTACGACAAGATTGTAAATGTGCCTTACAGCGTAGTAGAGCAACAGGCAGAAGACGGAAACAATGTCAAGACTGCCGAGACCAGGCGAGACAATAGGCAACAGGGCAACTGCGAGGAGACCAAGGCCGAAACCGGCGAAGACAAAAACACTCCGGCTGCAGAGACAAAAAACGACATGGCAAAAGAGCCTGCCACAGAGAAAACTGTTGAAAAGTCAGCAAACGCAAAACCCGTTTTCAAAGTACAGATACTTGTATCAAACAGAAAACTGAAGAATGGCGACCCGCATCTGAAAGGTATCAAGGACTACGATTTCTATCAGGAAAGTGGCCTGTGTAAATATACCGTCGGTGAGTCGGCAAACTATAACGTGATTTACAGACTGCGAAAGCAGATACTCAATAAGTTTCCCGAGGCTTTCATCATAGCATTTAAAAACGGCGAGAAGATGAATGTCAACGAGGCAATACGTGAATTTAAAAACAACAGATGACATGAAGATTACAAAAGAAATCCGCATCGCCATTGTCTCTATAATCGGCATAGCGATATTGTTTGTAGGAATGAACTTCCTGAAAGGCATCTCCGTATTCTCCAACAACAACACCTATTACGTGAAGTTTAAGGACATTAGCGGACTGTCGGCATCCAACCCCATCTTTGCCGACGGCTATCAGGTTGGAACTGTCAAGGCAATAGAATACGATTACGGCAACCAAGGCAATGTCGTTGTACGTTTTGATGTCGACAACAATCTGCGTATACCAAAAGGAAGCTCTGCCGAGATAGTAAGCGATTTGATGGGAAACGTGAAGATGAATCTTCTGCTTGCCAACAATATGCGCGAGCGCATTAATCCGGGAGACACCATACTGGGTGCAATCAACGATGGCGCAATGGGAAAAGCAGCTGAAATGATACCTGCCATTGAGCGCATGCTGCCCAAGCTCGACTCTATAATGACAAGCCTCAACGCAATTCTTGCCAACCCTGCCATACAGCAGTCTATGGCCAACGTCCAGACCATAACGTCAAATCTCACCGTAACGACACGTGAGCTGAACACACTCATGACTGGACTGAACAAAAATATGCCTGCAATGATGGCAAAAGCCAACAGCGTGCTTGACAACACAAACACCATTACACAGAATTTGGCAGCCGTCGATGTCGCAGGAACAATGACAAAGGTCAATGAGACACTGACTGAGGTACAGACCTTCACCACCAAGCTGAACAGCAACGAAGGCTCGCTCGGACTTCTGATGAACGACCCAGAGCTTTACAACAATCTCACATCTACCATGGGCAATACCGACTCTCTGCTCATCGACCTTAGAAAACACCCTAAGAGATACGTACACTTCTCGCTGTTTGGAAGAAAAGACAAATGAAAAAATGTAGGGCCGTTACATTTAACGGCCCTACGGTCTTCATATAAAACCCACATAGCCTTATCATGGTATTTAAAAAACGTCTAAATACCGTCCGCTTATGTTTCACACGCCATTCTTTATTTAAAACCACACTATGAATGGCTGTTTCACAAAAAACTTCTATCTTTTTCTCCAATTACATAAATGTCGGCAAATGTCATTCTTAAATCGTTTTATATCAAAGGATTGAAAGTATAACCAGAAAATTAATTTCAATTTTCAGTACAAGAATACATAAAGTCCACAATTTTAGCACCTTACACCGAACAGACATTTTAAAAGAAAAAAACAGGTTTTGCCATATCAAAATAATTTGTTAATTTTGCACTCGCAATATTAAGCGAAACTGTCAAAAGACGAAATCAATCACTATTGTTAATAGATGAAAACAAGTCCTGATGCCCGTTGGGACAACGCTCTTGCGCTCATCCGCGAGAATGTAACCCAGCAGCAGTATAACACATGGTTTAAGCCAATTGTCTTCGAGGCATTCGACGAGGTGCGGAAGACATTGTTGGTACAGGTGCCCAGCCCATTTGTGTATGAGTACCTGGAGGAGAACTATGTGGACTTGCTGATAAAAGTTCTGCACCGCACGTTTTGTGAGGGCATACGTCTGAACTATCGTGTCGTAACCGACAAAGAGCATAAATTGTCACAGGACATAGAGGCTGACCCGACAGATATAGCAAAGCCAGGCAACACGCGCCAACCAGTCGCCGACAGCACTTGATGCCGCACAGCCACAGGAAATAGACTCTCAGCTTAATCCGCACCTCTCGTTCAACAACTATATAGAAGGCGATAGCAACAAGCTGCCCCGCTCTGTAGGCATGTCTATAGCTGAGCATCCAAACACCACACAGTTCAACCCGATGTTTATCTACGGGCCGTCGGGCTGCGGAAAGACTC
This sequence comes from uncultured Prevotella sp., assembly GCA_902477645.1. Classification (GTDB taxonomy): domain Bacteria; phylum Bacteroidota; class Bacteroidia; order Bacteroidales; family Bacteroidaceae; genus Prevotella. Next base: position 12,545 of record CABSIA010000061.1, read on the forward strand.
ATCTTATAAACGCCATCGGCCTGCGCACAAAGCAGCTCTATCCCCAAAAGAGAGTTTTATACATCAGCGCGCGACTGTTTCAGGTGCAATATACAAATGCCGTACGCCAGAACTCGATAAACGATTTTATCCGGTTTTACCAGACCATCGACATGCTTATTGTCGACGACATTCAGGAATGGATAACGGCACAGAAGACACAGGAGACATTCTTCCATATCTTCGACCATCTGTTCCGCAACGGAAAGCGCATAATTCTCGCCTCCGACCGTCCTCCTGTAGACCTGAAGGGCATGCCAGAGCGCCTGCTGACAAGATTTTCGTGCGGTCTCATTGCAGAGCTTGAGAAACCAAACGCACAGCTGTGCATAGACATTCTTGAGAACAAAATCCGTAAAGACGGCCTGCAAATACCGCGTGATGTCATTCAGTTCATATCGCAGACCGCCAACGGCAGCGTCAGAGACCTGCAGGGTGTCATAAACTCTCTCATGGCATACTCCATCGTCTACAACAGCAAAATCGACATGCGGCTGGCAGAGATTGTCATTAAACGCGCTGTGAAGATAGACGACAAGCCGCTTACCATTGACGACATCATAGAGAGCGTATGCACCCATTTCAACGTATCTCCGTCTGCTGTGGGAGGCAAGAGCCGCAAGCGTGACTTTGTGGTTGCGCGTCAGGTATCGATGTATCTGGCACAGAAATACACAAAAATGCCGGCAAGCCGCATTGGTAAGCTCGTCGGCAACCGTGACCACTCTACCGTCATCCACAGCTGCACACAGGTGGAAAACCGCCTGAAAACAGACAAGGACTTCTTGGACGAGGTTCAAAGCATAGAGAATTCTTTCAAGATAAAGCAGTAGAGGTGGCGAAAACCATGAAAAAAAATGCAGTTGCTTGCATGTGCCATAGCAGCCGCTTTCAATGACTGATGCAACCGCTTGCATGCACCATAGCAAGCGGTTGCATTTTTTAGCAGATATGAAATTGTTTTTTATCAGAAAAGAAAATTTTGCTATTGGGCATACGAAATTGAAATTGTATCTGAAGTTTACATTCTTTTTACCAGTTTGTCACTGTTTTCTGCAAATAATTATTATCTTTGCAAATTGTAAACTTTAACGAAGTTAATTATGAAAAGTTTTATTTTAGCGGTTATGCTGCTGTGTATGCCATTCATGGCAAATGCACAAAAGGAGGTTGGAAAATTCTCAATACAGCCAAAAGTGGGAATTAACGTAAGCGGATTAACCGGCAATCCGGAGGTTGAGGCTATAGTCGCCATGACTAAGCCATTACCGTCAGGCGAATTAACGGGACCAGATGACTTGCCCAAACAAATTAGCATAATGTTCAACGACGCGAAAAACAAGGTTGGATTTGTAGTTGGCGCCGAGGCTGAATATCAGGCCTCACGAATGTTTGCACTCTCTGCCGGAATACTGTATTCTATGCAAGGCGCTGAGTTCTCAGCCTATCATTCTGACAATATGGACATCACAGACGTAAAAATGAAGCTTGGATACATAAACATTCCCATCATTGCAAATTACTATGTCGCTAAAGGACTCGCTCTGAGAGCCGGACTGCAGCCAGGTTTGTGCGTCAGCAAAGATGCCAAGGCAAATTTGTCGGCACGTGTTGAAGAAGGACAGTATGTGGCAGGTGCTATGTCAAAACCTGATGTCTCAACGTTAGACTTGTCTGTTCCCGTAGGTATTTCATACGAATACAAGGGCATTACCGTAGGTGCGACATATAACATCGGAGTCACCAACATATCTGGTGACAGCAGAAAGCCATCATTCCGCAACAACGTTTTCCAGTTTACATTAGGATATAAAATTGGAATTTAACGAAATCCGTATGGGCCGCTACATGTAGAGGCCACAATCAAAGATGCATACTGAAACATTCTGCCGTTTTGCGTTTATTGATTGCGGCCGCTATACATAGCGGCCCTACAAGTGCCATAACATTAACTGCTTTTTTATGCACTGATAGCCATTATCTCGTTTTTTTTATATAATTTTGCCGTAAAATTAAAACGACGATGATAGTTTGCATAGCCGAGAAACCGAGTGTGGCACGTGATATAGCACGGATTATTGGAGCCACAACCGACAGACGAACATACATGGAAGGCAACGGCTACCAGGTGACATGGACCTTCGGACATCTCTGTTGTCTGAAAGAACCCGACGACTATACCGACTACTGGCGCCGGTGGAGCCTTGCAGCCCTGCCCATGATTCCGCCACGTTTCGGAATAAAACTCATAGAGGACAAAGGCATAAAGGAGCAGTTCGCAACTATAGAAAAGCTGTACAGCAAAGCCGACGAGATTATAAACTGCGGTGATGCCGGACAGGAGGGTGAGCTTATTCAGCGGTGGGTTATGCAGAAAGCCAAGGTGAAATGCCCTGTGAAACGGCTGTGGATATCATCGATGACCGATGAGGCCATACGTGAGGGATTTCAAAATCTGAAAGACCAGAGCCAATACGAGAAACTGTATCTGGCAGGATTGTCGAGGGCTATCGGCGACTGGATACTCGGCATGAACGCCACACGCCTTTACACTCTCAAATATGGACAAAACCGTCAGGTTCTTTCAATAGGCAGAGTGCAGACCCCTACCCTTGCTCTCATAGTGAACCGCCAGAAAGAAATTGACAATTTTATCCCCGAGCCATATTGGGTGTTGGCCACGGTTTACCGCAACGTGGTTTTCACGGCTACGCAAGGCAAATTCGCGTCTAAGGAAGAGGGCGAGAAAGCATTCGAGACTATAGCCGGCAAGCCTTTTACCGTTAAAGACGTGCAGAAGAAAAAGGGAACAGAGGCTCCACCACGCCTCTACGACCTGACCTCGCTGCAGGTAGACTGCAACAAGAAATTCGGCTATTCGGCAGAGATGACTCTCAACATAGTGCAGAGCCTGTACGAGAAAAAAATCACAACATATCCGCGTGTTGACACTCAATATCTGAGCGACGACATATATCCAAAATGTCCACAAATTCTCAATGGTGTCTACCAGTCTATGATTGACGGCAAACAGGTATATGCCCCATTGGTAAAACCGCTTGGCGGAAAGAAACTTGCAAAGAGCAAAAAGGTGTTCGACACGTCGAAAGTAACCGACCACCACGCCATAATCCCGACCGGAGTTCCAGCCCGTGGACTGACGGATATCGAAAAAAATGTCTTCGACCTTGTAGCACGGCGCTTCATTGCCGTGTTCTATCCCGACTGCCGTTTCTCTACCACCACAGTTACAGGAAATGTGGAGACCGTGGATTTCAAGGTAAGCG
>CABSIA010000062.1 GCA_902477645.1 uncultured Prevotella sp.
CCGTCAGGCACTCTCCCGCCGTCTCGTCGAACTGCCGGCCGCAACTCAGCAGCGGCTCAAGCATGTCGACGGTTACAGATTTCACCTTGGCTCTTCCATGTTGCCGCGTTTCAAGATGCAGCTTCAGCACCCTCACCCCCGAGAGAGTCTCCAGCCTGATGGTGTCGGTATCGGCAATACTTTTTTCATAAAGATACTTTCCTATGCACCGGCTTGCGTTTCCGCACATCATCGCCTCCGAGCCGTCGGCATTGAATATCCTCATTGAGAAGTCGGCTTTCGTCTCGTCTGCCGGCTTTCCTATCAATACAAGTCCGTCGCTGCCGACACCTGTATGGCGCGCGCTCCATTTTATGGAAACCTTGCCGGGGTCTGGTATGTTATATAATAAAGTATTTACATAAATGTAGTCGTTTCCTGCCCCGTGCATCTTTGTGAAGTGAACTGTGCGTGTCATATTGTATGCTTTATTGTGTACATTCTGACATTTTGTCTAATTCCGTTGCAAAGTTACGCCGTTTTGCTGAGAAATGGACACGGATATGGCATTTATCTACAAAAGAAAATGGTTAAGCTATCGAAATATAACACAAAGAGGGTAATTTGGTTATAAACAGTAACTTATACTAATCTTTAACGAACAAAATGAAAGCAAAGGTGTTTTTGTGTTTACAAAAGGTGACAACAACAGTGCACGCATTAACAAAATGTTGTAATTTTGCACCGTAAACATTACAAAACGACAGAAAATATAGATTTATACAAATAAAAAGAGAGGTTAGTATGAAGAAAATTGAGGCGATTATTCGCAAAACCAAGTTTGATTGCGCAAATTATTTTTCACGTCCTGGCTTGCCAGTGTAGGATAATTCACCTATCTTTGCGGAAAACTAAAAACTTAATCAAATGGACGCACGCGACTACATTATGAGAATCCTCGGTTCGGGGGGGGTAATTTCCAATAAAGATATACGGAAAATGCCGTTTCCTACAGGCGAGGTGCTCAGGGCTATACAGCATTTGGCCGACGAGGAGGAGATTACGGCGGAGAAGGGAGACAGCTTCGACGAGGTGACAATACGAAAACGGAGCCGTTAAAAAAACATTAGCGGCTCCGTGATAATTTCTTATTACTTAAAAACTTAACGCTTATCGGCTTATCTCTGCAGAGTTATGCCGTCTATGTTTTCTTTTATCTTCTCCCATTTCTCGTCTCCTGTTTTCTTTATGCAACCGTTCCTCACGAGCTTGCTTATTGCGTCACGCGCAGATGCGTCGGTGGCGTAATATATGCGTATGTCGTTGAAAACGAATGTTTTAGGCAGCTTGAAGTAGTTCTGCGCAAATTTTGTTTTTCTGAGCCGCGGTTTCTTCAGCGACTCGTCTTCCTCGATTGCTGTCAGCAGAGCCTCGCCCCACTGGTATATGCTTATGAACATAAGGTAGTCGCCTATGAGCCGCGCAAACTCTATGTCAGAGTCGAGCACGTCGAGTCTCTCGCCCGGTTTCAGCAGTCCGTGGGCAAATTTGCCAAGGTTGCGGTCTATAATCCGCGGCAGCGTATATCGCATCATGTAGATTGGTATGCGCTTGCGGAAATATTCCACGCATGCGTCGTCTTCCAATCTCGCCTGCTCGCATTGCGAGTTGCACCAGTCGTAGCAGAAGTCGCTCAGTCGCAGGCAGTCTGTAATGTTCACACGGATCTTGTCGAACTCCATCACCCTGCGGCGTATGCGGCTCTTTCTGGCTTTCTCGGCCTCGTCGTCGGGCATCACGGAGTTGTAGTTCTTGGTTATCATGCGGTAGTCTGTCGACGGCATTATCCACAGTGCCATGCGTGTTATGTAGCCGTCGGTTATGCTTCCTCCGCGCATTTTCTTGCGCAGTGCGTCCATGGTTCCCGATATCACCTGGTTCCAGTTCACCTGTATGAGTCCGTTGGCCGACTGCTCGTTGGCATAGTCAACGCCCGCATACTCGTTCTGAAACGATTTCAGCTCGAGATCGAGCTTTCCCGCCCACGAGCCTACCTGCACCCTCAGGGCGGTGGCGAGCTCAGACTCGAGTGTGAACAGGTGCAGGTGCAGTGTCTCGTCGTCATTGTCCACGGCATCCTGCAGACGCTGGTAGAGCTTGGCGTTCGATATTGTCGACGGTACTTTGCGTACTGGATAGTGCGGACGTTTCGGCGCCTCTCCTTTTGCGTCTTTGCTCGATGTGGTCATGCGCTCTTTTTTCTCACGGTACTCACGCTCCATCGTGCGGTAGCTGTCGTCCTGGTTCTGCATCATCGTCATCAGCTCCCTGTCCATGTCTATTATGAACGATTTTCCGCTCGCCGCCTGTCCTATTATGTATGTGAGGTACGAGAATCTGTAGTTCTTGCCGTCGTAGAACGGAAACGAGCACCGGGTCAGGTATGTGCCGTACATGCATCCGGCCGCCAGCACTCCGCCGAGCTTGTTCACGTCTTCAAGGCGGGCGCATGCGTCGGCATACAGGTCGCCTTCAACGAGCAGCGGGCGCAGGCGGTCTGCCCAGTGCTGGTAGTCTATCTTTGTCTGCGGCAACTGGTCGCCAAGCGGGTCTTTGCCTATCTCCCTCGCTATGCCGCAGAGCTTCATTACCTGCTTCACCGTCGAGGGATAGTCGGCGTAGTAGCGGTACGAGCATGCGGCCTCGGCAATCTTCCTTATCTCGTCCTCGCCACGCTCGGCGGCCACGTCCTTTGCCACATGGCACAGCATCATTACCCTTGCCACACGCTCCTTGTCGAAGTCGCACATGTAGCGTATGTCCTTGGCCATTTTCAGCAGCCACTGGTGGCGGCCGCCAGTCTGCGGCAGCCCCGCCACCTCGCAGTATTTCTCTATAATTGATCTGAAAGCGACTCCGCCAAACTCAGCATCCTTTTCCGCAGCCGTATCATGCGCCGCAGCAGTCTCAGCAGCGTCATTCCCAGTATTCCGGGGGCTGTCCGCATCTGCCCCGATATTATGCCCGTCTGCCAATACATGAGTCTCGCCAGATGGTGGCCTGCGAACGATGTCGGCACCACTGCCAGTATCATGGCAAGCTTCACCACCCAAAAAGCCGCCAGAAGGGTTATTGTCACTGACCCCAGCAGCAGCTGAAGTACGAACTGCGGCACGGCTGAGACTGCCGTCACGATAGCCACCGCCAAATATCTCATCGAATTTCTCATTGTTGTAGTTAAAAATTTCGTTGTTAATGTAAACAATATCGTCTTTGCTCGGGCAGAACGAGAGCCTTGCAGGGTCTTTGCAGGCAGAGTCGAATTCGCAGCACAGCTTCATTGAGAGAAAACGCTGGTTGTCGGCTATGTTGCCTATTTCGGCATCCGCCTTGGCTACAAACTTCAAGCCGTGGCCGCTTGCGGTTTTAAAAGCAAGCAATATGGTTGAACCGTAATAATGCGTCGCTCTCAAAATAAGTTCCTGCATTGTGTCAGCTGTCAGGTGGTCTATGTCGAGAATGTAAAGCCCGTTGAGCACGGCGGCCGAGTTTTTGCGCCACGCCCCGGTGAAGCCTTTCTTCGACTGGGTCTCACGGAACCACGCCTGGAACACCAGTGCCGGGATGCGCCGCTTTGCCTTTGCCTTTGCCGCCTCGTACTGTTTTATCAGCAGGCTGCGGTCTTGGGTCGGCTCCTGTGCGCCCGCCTCGTCTATCAGTCTCTGGTAGTGGCGGGCGTCGGATATGCTGCCCACGGTTGCGGAGCATGTGGTAAGCTCCTCGAACACCTCCCGCGTGCATGGCACGCAGGGGGAGAAAAAGTTTTTCTGATATACAAACATTTATTTCTGATCGTTAAAGTTGTTGATTGTGTCCTCTGCCAGGTAAAGCTCTGACAAGAGCCTCGCCACCAGCACGTTTGTGCGGTTTATCACGGCCTGATGGCTCGACAGCGGTATTTTCATATAGATTTTCAGCTCTTTTTGCGCCGCGCGCACCTTCAGGTCGTCGTAGTCGGTGATGCTTACATCCCGGAGGCTCACCTTCGGAAATGGCTTCTTCATCTTGGCCGACAGCTGCCGCAGGCTCTTCACCATCTCGGCGGCGGGGTCGGCGCACGAGCCGTCGCACACCAGATGTGCCACTATCGAGTTGCGCCTGCCGTTGGTCTCGTAGATCTTGTTTTTGCCCAAGCTGACGATGTTCAGCTGCTGTGCCTCCCCTTTTTCGCTCGGGGCAAAAGTGAACTCGTCGCCGTCGTAGGTGGCGTAGCCCCTGATTTTGCGCTTGCCGTTAGTCTCTGTAGCCATATTCTGATTGTGTTAGAACGGATAAACCGCATTGATTTTTATGTCTGTAAATGCCTTTTCGTTACCGTCACGTGTATATTCACGGCTGACGATGTCGAAGCTCACGGCCGACAGGGTCTGCAGCAGGGCGTTGTTGTCGTTGCGCAGGCCTACGGCCGCCGTGCCCGCCAGTGTGCCCTTGAAATGGCTTGCGCCCGAGCGCATCCACAGCTCACGCTCCTTTACCGTAACTGTCTGCCCCTCCTTGTTGGTGAACGAGCGGTCTGTCAGCTCGCCAACCTTCGTAATCATTACAATTGCTTCCATAGTCTCTTTGTGTGTTTAAGTTTAAAAATTTACTATAACCACTCTGTTTTCAGCAGAGTGGAATTCTATCCTAAAAATATCGTTATCGCGCCAGTACCCGGCCTCATGACACATCACCTCCGCGTCTTCCGGATATTCCGAAAGTGCGTTCTCAAGCTCGCAAACTGTCATAATAGTGTGAATTTGTTGTTTACAATCAGTTTGCCGAGGCCAAGTATCTCCCTGCGGTTTTTATTGGGCCCCACGTAGCTCACGTGTATCCACCACCTGCTGCCCGTCTGCTCCACTATCATCTGGTCGAAGTCTATGCGGCCGCGCAGGACGGCAAGCACAGTCTCCTTTGCGGCCGACTGGCTGGCGCAGTTTATGTCGGCCGCCTGGCCTCGCGTGTGCTGGCTGTTGGCCACTCCGCCCACCTTGGCGTTCAGTACTGGGCAGCGGTATCCGCTGTTTATCGCCACAGGACGGCCGAGCTGCCCGCGCAGCGGCTCGAGCAAAAAAACGCAGAGATTTACGAGGGAAACTTTCTCGATTTGTGATGGCTCGTTTTTGATGCCGTACTTTTGCGCTGTTGCGCTTCTGGTCAATTCATCGAGCGTGAAATGCGCTGACAGCTGAATTCTTTTTGTCATAATGTTTAAAATTTTTTTATTGTGTTAGACATAAATGTTGTGTGTGTTTCTGTTTAGCCGATAAGCGTTAAGTTTTTAAGCATTAAGGATTTACGCCATGCGTATGTCTTTTTTTTTATTATATATATATTATTATATATAATAATATATATATAATAAACCCAAAATGTAAAATATATTCTGATTTCTTATTGCTTAAAAACTTAACGCTTATCGGAGAGTTACGGCTCGCCCAGCAGCTCGTAGATGGCGAGCGTCATCCGTGGAGTGAGGTATGTGTGTCTCATGGTGAACCCCATTTGCCCGAGCCGCTCCGACAGCTCGGAGTTCAGGGCAATCCACTCCCTTAGCTTGCGCCGCGCCTGCCGCTCCGAGAGCGACGGGAAATAGCTCATGGCCAGCTCGCCGAAGGTCAGCGTTTTCTTTCGTGTTGTCTTTGTTGTCATTGGTGTGTGCGTTTAGTGTGCAAATTTACGGTGGCGAAATTAAAGAAACGAAACATATTTTCAAAATCGTTTGTGTTTTTTTTTTTTTGTTAACGTTTGACAGGCAAAATTATGCGGTATTTGTGTATATATGCAATTATACGGATAATTATACAGACGCTTGCGACGAGGTGTGAATGTTAACAAATGTAAACACAAGTGACATATCCGGACATATTCGGACATATCTGGACAAGTACGGACGGATACGGACATTCCGCCGTGAGGATGTTGTATATTTGCAGCGTCGGACAGAGCCTCACGGCGACCACGGTGGCACGGCAGGGCGTAGAGGCCTATACGTCAGTATGTGGAGGCGGCCAAGGCAGACGTTTTCGGCTCTTTCGTCCGCACGTGTTTTTAACATTTTATTCACATCTAAAACAATTAAGACTATGGTAAAAATCGGTTATTCGGTCTACATGGCACCTAACCCGCAGAACTCTGAGGCGGCTCCAAAAGCCTACGCCGCCCTTCAGCTAAACGGCACCGTGAGCATCAGCGACCTTGCCAGGCACATGGCTGAGCACAACTCGAAGTACAACAGAGGCGACATTATCGCCGTTATGACAAATGCGGTTGACTGCATGCGAGAGATGCTTGCTCAGGGCAACAAAGTCAGCCTCGGCGACCTCGGCGACTTCTCACCGAGCATCAGCTCAAACCCGGCCGAGAAGCTGGAGGATTTCACCTCGGCAAACATCAAGGGGCTGAACATAAACTTCAAGCCAGGCCCATACCTGCGCAACCTGAGAGACGTGGCAGAGTTTGTGCCCGTGGCAAGCCGCGCGGCTCAGGCGGCAACCCTCAAGGCCGAGAAGTTGGGACAGAGCACTGTGGATCTCGGTGCGGCCAAAACAAGCATCAGCGGCGGCTCGCAGGGCTAAAATGGCGGATAATCCGCAAAAAACTTTCTTTTTCTTTTTACGTTTTGTTAGTCGTATATTCTGTAGGGGAGTCTTTGCGCTCCCCCTTTTTTTTTTAATCTGACATGTTATGAGCAAAAAAGATCTGATACAATACGCCTCCGCCCTGTTCATGCTTGTCTCGGGTGCCGGGCTTGCGTTCGTCTCGTTCTTCCGTGCGGGCGACGTGACCGAGAACGTGCTCTTCTACGTGGCGCAGTGCATAATCTACGCAGGCTCCGTGTTCGGTGTCTCGGTCTACATTAAGGCAAAGTTCGACGAGCTTAGAGACAACAGGCAGTAACAAAAAAAAAGGCTGGCGCAAATGCGTCAGCCCTCTGTGTGTTAAGTTTTTTCAGAACGCCCAGACGCCGCATATTTCTGCGTAACGGCGCAAAATAAGTTTTTAAGTTTTTAAGCAATAAGCATTTTGTCAGTAGAAATTTTATCAAGGTGGCACAGGGAGCCAAGCCTGGCGAGGGTGGGCAATTGCCGGGATTCAAGGTGAATGAAGTGATAGCCAAAACACGTCACTCCATTCCGGGTATCAGTCTGATATCTCCACCTCCCCATCATGATATTTATAGTATAGAGGATCTTGCCCAGCTCATCTTCGACCTGAAAAACGTAAACCCGCATGCTGCCATCAGTGTGAAGCTCGTTGCAGAGAGTGGTGTGGGAACTATTGCGGCAGGAGTGGCAAAGGCAAAAGCCGGCCTCATTGTCATATCTGGCGCAGAGGGCGGTACGGGTGCAAGTCCTGCGTCAAGCATGCGTTTTGCGGGTATCTCGCCAGAGATAGGGCTTGCCGAGACGCAACAGACATTGGTAAGGAACAGACTTCGCGGGCAAGTCCGCCTGCAGGTGGACGGACAGTTGAAGTCGGGACGCGATGTCATTCTCATGGCATTGTTGGGAGCCGGGGAGTTCAGTTTCGGTACGGCAGCCCTCATTGTGCCGGGCTGTGTCATGATGCGTAAGTGCAATCTGAACACATGTCCTATGGGCGTGGCTACACAAGACCCGAAATTGCGTGCACACTTCCGTGGCAGTTATAAATATCTCATCAACTACTTCCGCTTTATGGCAGAGGAAGTACGCGGGTATCTGGCAGAGATGGGCTATACCTCGCTCAACGATATCGTGGGGCATACCGGGCTTATCGTGCGCAAGAAAAATGAGGAAGTAATGGCTGTGGATGGGAACGATGCATTACCCAAAGATGTGGCCAGGAGCATCGGGGCAAAGACTGACATGCTGGATTTCTCACGTCTTTTGCATCGTGAGACGGGACACTGCGCTCTCTATCATGCTACGGGACAGAGACATGAGTTGGACAATGTGCTCGACCAGCAGCTTGTACGTGGTGCGCAGCGTGCCATTGACAACCAAAGCGAGGTGAATCTCGACTTTGCCATCAAGAACACAGACCGCGCCTGCGGAGCGATGCTCGGCGGAATGACAGCCCGGAAATATGGCGAGGAAGGACTACCCGACAAGACGGTGAACGTGAAGTTCAAGGGCTCCGCAGGTCAGAGCTTTGGCGCATTCTTGGTGAGGGGAGTTGACTTCAAGCTTGAAGGCGAGGCGAACGATTACTTTGCAAAGGGACTTTCGGGCGGAAGAATATCCATCTTGCCTCCTATCCGCAGCAATTTCTCTGCCGAGGATAACATCATTGCCGGTAATACAGGACTTTACGGAGCTACCAGTGGAGAGCTGTATATCAATGGCAAGGTAGGAGAGCGGTTTGGCGTGCGCAACTCGGGAGCCATTGCCGTCATTGAGGGTGCCGGCGACCACTGCTGTGAGTATATGACAGGCGGCAGGATTGTCGTACTCGGTGAGACAGGCCGCAACTTTGCAGCCGGTATGAGCGGAGGTGTGGCATACGTATGGGACAAGAACCACAATTTCGACTACTTCTGTAATATGGATATGGTGGAAATCAACCTTGTGGAAGACAGCAACTACCGCAAGGAGCTACACGAGCTGATACGCCAGCACTACCTCTACACAGGCTCAAAGCTTGCCCGTACCATGCTCGACGACTGGAACCGCTATGTCGAGGATTTTATCCAAGTGGTGCCTATCGAGTACAAGCGTGTGCTCCAGGAGGAGCAGATCAGGAAGTTACAGCAAAAAATTGCCGACATGCAGAGAGATTATTAAAAAATCATAACTCGTAATTAAACTATGGGAAATCCAATAGCATTTTTGACTATACCACGCAAAGAAGCTGGATATAGGCCAATACATGACAGAATACAAGATTTTGGCGAGGTAGAGCAAACCTTGAACAGCAACGACCGCCGTCAGCAGGCATCCCGCTGCATGGACTGCGGCGTGCCATTTTGCCACTGGGCTTGTCCTTTGGGCAACAAGCCGCCAGAGTGGAACGACGCTTTATACAAAGGTGATTGGGAACAGGCATACCGCCTGCTCACTTCCACCAACGACTTTCCTGAGTTTACAGGCCGCATTTGTCCAGCACTCTGCGAGAAAGCGTGTGTGCTCAATCTTATGGAGCATGAGCCGAGCACCAACCGTGAGAATGAGGCTGCCATCATAGAGCATGCCTTTGCAGAGGACTATGTGAGGGCGGAGACACCCGAACGCAATGGTAAGAAAGTTGCGGTGATAGGAGCCGGACCTGCCGGACTGGTAGTGGCTAACCAACTTAACCGCACAGGATGTAAGGTGACCGTTTTCGAAGAGCGGGAGAAGGCAGGCGGACTTTTGCGTTACGGTATTCCCAACTTCAAGCTCAACAAGAGTATCATCGACCGGCGGCTTCGTCTTTTGGAGCAGGAGGGTATAGAGTTCAGATACAACCAGCATATCGATTTCGCACAACTGCCCGAAGGCTTCGATGCCTATGCGATATGCACGGGTACTCCCGAGGCGCGCGACTTGAAGATTCCCGGGCGTGAGCTGAAAGGTGTGTACTTGGCACTCGAACTGCTCTCGCAGCAGAACCGGATCTTGGCGGGCATGGAGTTTGCAAAGGACGAATTGGTCAACTGTAAGGGTAAGGACGTGCTTGTCATTGGCGGTGGCGACACTGGCAGCGACTGTATCGGAACAGCACACCGTCAGGGCTGTAAGAGTGTGACCCAGATAGAGATTATGCCGAAGCCTGCAGAAGGTCCCGAAGACCCGCAAAACCCTTGGCCCAACTGTCCGCGCACGTTGAAAACGACTTCAAGCCACGAGGAGGGATGCGTGCGCCGGTGGAACATCAACTCTTTGGAGTTTCTCGGCAAGGGCGGCAAGTTGACAGGCGTGAGAGTACAACCTGTTGGCTGGAAGCCGAATCCTGATGGTGGCAGGCCTTTGATGGTGCCTGCTGCCGAGCCTGAGATCATCAAGGCAGATATCGTATTTCTTGCCATGGGATTCTTGAAACCCCAACTGCCAGAGTTCCCAAACAATGTATTTGTCGCAGGTGACGCTGCCAGCGGTGCCTCCCTGGTGGTGCGTGCCATGGCGGGCGGCAGAAAAACAGCACAACGAATAGCTCAGTTTTTAGAAAAATAAATGCAACCATCAGGGAAAGTAAGGCATTTCACCAAGGTGACTAACTATTTTCACCTTGGTGACTAACACATTTCACCAAGGTGACTAACTCATTTCACCTTGGTGAAACGCAATGCATAGTCTTATAATTACAAGTATCTCATCCATTTTTTGAAAATATCTGCACATTTGCTTGCAGACAGTATGAAAAGGCTTGCACATTTTTCAAAAATGAGATCAACAATCTGTCAGCATAATATTCTGTTTCTCACTTTTTTATCGTATATTTGCACAAAACTTCTAAACTACACCTAAACTATGGCAAAGAACAGACAAATTGTAGAATGCGTCCCCAATTTCAGCGAGGGACGCGACATGGAAATCATAAAGCATATAACAGACGAGATTAAGAGCGTGAAAGGCGTGAGGCTGCTTGATGTGGACCCAGGAGAGGCCACCAACCGCACGGTGGTTACCTTTGTAGGCGAGCCGGATGCGGTGGCAGAAGCCGCGTTCCGGGGCGTGCGCTGCGCAGGCAGACTTATCGACATGCGCCGGCATCACGGCGCTCACCCCAGGATGGGAGCCACGGACGTGCTGCCTATAATTCCTGTATCGGGCATCACTTTGGAGGAATGTGCGGAGCTGGCGCGCACGCTGGCACGGCGCATTGCCGACGAGCTTGGCATACCGTGCTACTGCTATGAGGCGGCCGCCCTCTCACCCGAGCGCAAGAACCTTGCCGTTTGCCGCGAGGGTGAGTATGAGGCTCTGGCAGAGAAGCTGACCACCAGTGGCAAGCAGCCCGACTTCGGCACACGCCCTGTGGACGAAGCCATGGAACGCACTGGATGCACGGCTGTAGGAGCACGCGACTTCCTTATAGCCGTAAACTACAACCTTAACACCACATCAACACGCCGCGCCAACGCAATAGCGTTCGACGTAAGAGAGAAGGGACGCCCCGTGCGCGAGGGCAACCCCATAACGGGCAAGATTGTGCGTGGCGCCGACGGCGAGCCGGTAATGAGACCAGGAACGCTGAAATGCACAAAAGCCATAGGATGGTATATTGACGAATATGGCATAGCGCAGGTGTCGATGAACATGACAAACCTGGCCGTGACGCCACTGCACGTGGCTTTCGACGAGGTGTGCCGATGCGCGCAGAACCGCGGCATACGTGTTACGGGAACAGAGATTGTGGGGCTGATACCCAAAAAGACTCTCATAGACGCCGGCAGATATTTCCTCGAGAAACAGCACCGCTCTACAGGCATTCCCGAAGAAGACATAATAAAGATTGCCATAAAGAGCATGGGGCTTGACGACCTTAAGCCTTTCAACCCGCGCGAGAAGGTTATTGAGTACATGCTTGAGGATGCGGGAGAGGCCGAAACGAAGAGACTCGCAGACCTGACAGTGAAAGGCTTTGCCGAAGAGACATCGCGCGAGAGCCCGGCACCGGGAGGAGGAACAGTCTCGGCATATATGGGAGCACTTGGCGCCGCACTCGCCACAATGGTGGCAAACCTGTCGGGACACAAGGCCGGATGGGACGACCGCTGGCACGAGTTTGCAGTATGGGCAGACAGGGGACAGGCAATAATGACAGAGCTGCTGCACCTCGTAGACGAGGACACGGAGGCGTTCAACCGCATAATGGCGGCTTTCGGCATGCCCAAAAAGACAGACGAGGACAAGCAGGCACGCTCGGAGGCTATCCAAACAGCAACGCTTTATGCCGCACAGGTGCCATTGCGCACAATGAAAGCGGCAATGCAGGTGTTTGAAATCTGCCGTGCAATGGTTATAGACGGTAACCCAAACAGCGTGTCGGATGCGGGGGTGGGCGCCCTTGCCGCACGTGCGGCCGTGCTCGGCGCGGGTCTCAATGTGAAAATAAATGCCGCAGGTTTGAAAGACCGTAACGTGGCCGGCAACCTGACGGCAGAGGCAACCGCCCTTATGAAGGAAGCTGACGAGGCAGAAAGAGAGATTATGAGACTGACAGAAGAAAAAATAAATCATTAAACTACCACACTATATGACCCATGAGGAATTTATAGCCGACATACGTGCCGGAATACCGGACGTACTGCCTGAGGCTCAGGCCTACGACACAGAGATTAACCATGCGCCCAAGCGCAAGGACATTCTGACGCCAGAAGAGAAAAAACTGGCATTGCGCAACGCATTGAGATATTTTCCCAGGCACCTGCATGCGCGGCTCGCACCAGAGTTTATGGAAGAGCTGCACAGCTACGGGCGCATCTACATGTACCGCTACCGCCCAAGGTATGAGATGTATGCCCGTCCCATCGACGAGTACCCGCACCGCTCGGAACAGGCGGCGGCCATAATGATGATGATACAGAACAATCTCGACAAGGCGGTGGCGCAACATCCGCACGAGCTGATAACGTACGGAGGCAACGGCGCAGTGTTTCAGAACTGGGCACAATACCGTCTCACTATGAAATATCTGAGCGAGATGACCGACGAGCAGACGCTCGTGATGTATTCAGGGCATCCGCTCGGGCTGTTCCCGTCGCACAAGGGAGCGCCACGCGTGGTAGTTACCAACGGAATGGTTATACCAAACTACTCGAAGCCCGACGACTGGGAGCGCTTGAACGCGCTCGGCGTGAGCCAATACGGACAGATGACGGCAGGCTCGTATATGTACATAGGGCCTCAGGGCATAGTACACGGCACAACAATCACTGTGCTGAACGCCGCACGCAAACATCTGAAACCCGGACAGGACAACATACACGGAATGCTGTTCGTGACATCGGGGCTTGGCGGCATGTCGGGGGCACAGCCCAAGGCCGGCAACATTGCGGGCGTGGTGAGCGTAACGGCCGAGATTAATCCCAAGGCCGCACAGAAACGGTACGCACAGGGATGGGTTGACGAGATGCACTACAGCCTCGACGAGCTGATACCGGCCATAAGGCAGGCCGTCAACGAGAAACGCACGGTGTCGATGGCGTATGTAGGCAACGTTGTCGACTTGTGGGAGCGGCTGGCCGAAGAAAACATCGACGTAAACCTCGGCAGCGACCAGACATCGCTGCACAATCCGTATGCCGGAGGCTATTATCCCGTGGGAATGACTCTCGACGAGTCGAAGCGCATGATGGCAGAGGAGCCGGAGAAGTTTAAGGAGCGCGTACACGCATCGCTCCGCCGGCAGGTTGCAGCCATAAACAAGCTCACGGCACGGGGCATGTACTTCTTCGACTACGGAAACGCCTTCCTGCTTATGTCGGACCGTGCCGGTGCCGACATAATGGCCGACGGCAAGCATTTCCGCTATCCGTCGTATGTGCAGGACATAATGGGGCCAATGTTCTTCGACTACGGTTTCGGCCCGTTCCGCTGGGTATGCTCGTCTGGCAAGCCCGAGGACTTGGCAGAGACTGACCGTCTGGCAGCCGAAGTGCTTGAGGACATGATGGCGGACGCACCTGCCGACATACAGGGACAGCTTGCCGACAACCTTCACTGGATACGTGAGGCAGGGCGCAACAATCTTGTCGTAGGCTCGCAGGCCCGCATTCTCTATGCCGACGCCGAAGGACGCACACGCATAGCACTGGCGTTTAACGACGCCATACGCAGCGGAAAGATAAGCCGCCCGGTGGTTCTCGGACGAGACCACCATGACGTGTCGGGCACAGACTCGCCTTTCCGCGAGACATCAAACATATACGACGGCTCACAGTTCTGCGCCGACATGGCCGTGCAGAATGTCATAGGCGACGCTTTCCGCGGAGCAACATGGGTAAGCCTGCACAACGGCGGAGGCGTAGGATGGGGCGAAGTGATAAACGGCGGCTTCGGAATGGTGATAGACGGAAGCGACGAGGCCGGAAAGCGCATACGCAATATGCTGTTCTGGGACGTAAACAACGGCATTGCGCGCCGCTCATGGGCACGCAACAAAGGCTCAATGGATGCCATAGCCAGAGAAATGGAACGCACGCCGGAACTGCAGGTGACCATGCCTAACACCGTAGACGAAGATATCTTAAACATGTATTAACCATATAATCAGCCTATGACACACACAATTAGTGCCGAGCATCTGACAATAGAGAGAATCGGCGAGATAATATACAATGGATATAAACTGGAGCTGGGCGAAGACGCTATAAAGCGTATAGAGCGCTGCCGCGAGTATCTTGACGAAAAGATACGCACAAGCAGCAAGCCTGTTTACGGAGTGACAACAGGTTTTGGCTCGCTCTGCAACGTCTCTATCGGCAAAGACCAGCTTACGCAGCTGCAGATAAACCTGATAAAGTCGCACGCATGCGGCACGGGAGACAGGGTGCCCAACGACATCGTGAAGATTATGCTACTGCTGAAGATACAGTCGCTGAGCTACGGATATTCGGGCTGCAAGATTGACACCGTGGAACAACTGATACGTTTCTTCAACAACGATGTTTATCCCGTGGTCTACAAGCAAGGCTCACTCGGCGCATCGGGCGATCTTGTGCCTCTGGCACATCTCAGTCTGCCGCTCGTAGGACTTGGAGAGGTGGAATATCAGGGAAAGGTAATAAGCGGAGCAGAGCTGCTGCGCAAGAAACGCTGGAAACCTATAGAGCTTGCATCGAAAGAAGGTCTGGCACTGCTTAACGGCACACAGAACATGAGCGCCTTTGCTGTCTGGGCACTGCTTCAGGCAGAGCGGATCAGCGACTGGGCAGACAAAATAGCCGCAATATCACTCGACGCATACGACGGGCTTATAGAGCCATTCACATACGCCGTGCATGCCGTACGCCCGCATCAGGGGCAGATAGAGACCGCGGCGCACATGCGCGAGTTGCTTGAAGGCAGCGAGATTATAAGCCGTTCGAAAGCCCATGTGCAAGACCCCTACTCTTTCCGCTGCGTGCCGCAGGTACACGGAGCCGTGAAAGACACCATACGCTATGTGCGCTCTGTGATAGACACGGAAATCAATTCGGCGACAGACAACCCTACCGTATGCCCGGACGAGGACATAATCATATCGGCAGGAAACTTCCACGGCGAGCCGATAGCGTTGCCGATAGACTTCCTGTCCATTGCCTTGAGCGAGCTGTCAAACATATCCGAGCGCCGCATCTACCGCCTTGTGTCGGGCACACGCGGCTTGCCAAGTTTCCTTGTCGCTACACCGGGTGTAAACAGCGGATTTATGATTACACAATACACGGCCGCATCGGTGGTAAGCCTCAACAAGTCGCTGGCAATGCCTTCGTCTACAGACAGCATTCCGTCGTGCCAGGATCAGGAAGACCACGTGAGCATGGGTGCCAACGCCGCCATAAAACTGTACAAGGTGGTGTTCAACACAGAGCGTGTTCTTGCCATTGAGCTGTTCAACGCAATGCAGGCTCTCGATTTCCGCCTACCTCTTAAGTCGTCGCCAAAGATTATGGAGATATACGAGGAATACAGAAAGATCGTGCCGTTTATCCTGAACGATGAGCTGATGTACCCCTACATAGAGAAATCCATAGAGTTTATTAGAAAATAATAGAAGGC
>CABSIA010000063.1 GCA_902477645.1 uncultured Prevotella sp.
CTTCAATATCGACGCTCAGATCGTAGGACATATTGAGGAGGGCCAGAAGAGCCTTACCATTAAGTCTGAATACGGAGAATTCAATTATTGATAATAACCCTAATAAGGAACAGACATTTATATGCCAGAAAACAATAGCATTTTAGAGAAGCTTGACGGGCTGGAAAGCCGCTATGAGGAAGTTTCAACTCTCATTACTGACCCCTCAGTCATTGCAGACCAGGAAAGGTACGTCCGCCTTACTAAAGAATATAAGGATTTGGGCAATATTATGAATGCCCGAAAAAGATACGTTGACTGCCTGAACGCAATAAAGGAGGCTAAAGACATTCTGACCAACGAGAACGATCCCGACATGAAAGAAATGGCGCGCGAGGAACTCTCTGCAAACGAAGAGTTGCAGCCCAAGCTTGAGGAAGAGATTAAAATTCTTCTTGTTCCGAAGGATCCAGAAGACGCGAAGAACGTCCAGATGGAGATACGTGCAGGAACAGGCGGCGATGAGGCATGCCTCTTTGCTGGAGATTTGTTCCAAATGTATAAAAGATACTGCGAGTCAAAAGGATGGCAGCTTTCTGTCACTGATGTCAGCGAAGGTGCTGTAGGCGGATATAAAGAGATTGACTTTGCCGTGAGTGGCGATGATGTATATGGAACATTGAAATACGAGTCTGGCGTTCACCGTGTTCAGCGTGTGCCAGTCACAGAGTCAAACGGACGTATGCAGACATCTGCCGCAACAGTAGCCGTACTTCCGGAAGCCGACAAATTCGAAGTAAGCATCAACGAGGGAGAAATAAAATGGGATACTTTCCGCTCAAGTGGTGCCGGCGGTCAGAACGTAAACAAAGTGGAGTCCGGTGTCCGTCTCCGTTATATGTGGAAGAACCCAAACACTGGCGAGACAGAGGAAATTCTGATTGAATGTACCGAGACACGTGACCAGCCAAAAAACAAGGAGCGCGCCCTCTCCCGTCTGCGTACATTTATCTATGACAAGGAACACCAGAAATACGTGGACGACATTGCCAACAGACGAAAAAGTCTTGTGTCGACAGGTGACAGAAGTGCGAAAATCCGCACATACAACTTCCCTCAGGGACGTGTGACAGACCACCGTATAGGCTATACAACCCACGACCTTCAGGGATTCCTTGGCGGCAACATACAGGACATGATAGATGCCCTTACCGTGGCCGAGAATGCAGAGAAAATGAAAGAAAACGAATTGTAAAAACAAACTTTTCCATGAACAGAAAACAACTTACAGAACAGATATTTCAGAAGAAATCTTTTTTGTGTGTCGGCCTTGACACAGACATCACAAAGATGCCACAACACATTGCTAAAGAAGAAGATGCGCTGTTTATATTTAACAAAGCCATTATCGATGCAACAGCACCATATTGCGTAGCTTACAAGCCAAACCTCGCATTCTACGAGGCATACGGACTTAAAGGCATTATGGCTTTTGAGAAGACAGTGGCATATCTAAAAGATAACTATCCAAACCATTTCATCATAGCCGACGCAAAACGTGGAGATATCGGAAACACATCTGCAATGTATGCCAAGACATTCTTTGAAGAATACGACATTGATGCCTTGACAGTCGCCCCGTATATGGGTGAGGACAGCGTGACTCCATTCCTCACTTACGCAGACAAATGGGTAGTCTTGCTTGCTCTTACCAGCAACAAGGGCTCTAACGATTTCCAGCTTACAGAAGACGCCAACGGAGAGAGACTTTTTGAAAAAGTTCTGAAAAAAAGCCAGGAATGGGGCAATGACGAGAACATGATGTACGTTGTTGGTGCCACACAGGGCAGGATGTTTGAGGACATTAGAAAAGTTGCTCCAACCCACTTCCTGCTTGTACCAGGTGTCGGCGCACAGGGCGGAAGTCTGCAGGAGGTCTGCAAATACGGCATGACAAAAGATTGCAGCCTGCTCGTGAACTCATCACGCGGCATAATTTATGCCAGCAAGGGTGAGGACTTTGCAAAGGTTGCAGCACAGAAAGCCAAAGAACTTCAGGAGCAAATGGCAGAGGAACTGTCGAAACTTGCATAATAGCAATTGTTGATTTCATAATTTTGGGGATAAACAAACGCCCAACATCGCAAAAAACATATATTTCAGGACTTAGAATGATGAAAAATCAAAAATATTTTCTAAGTCCTGATTTTATATAAACAAAAATTGCTATATTTGCACAATATAACAATTAACTTCAAAGAATATGGAATTTTCAGCCAAACAGATAGCCCAATTCCTCCAGGGTACCATAGAGGGTGACGAGAATGCCACCGTCAATACTTTTGCCAAAATTGAAGAAGGTAAGCAGGGGGCGATTTCGTTCCTCTCAAATCCAAAATACACCCATTTTATCTACGATACTCAGTCAAGTATCGTGCTTGTTGACAAGAGCCTCGAACTCGAGAAGCCATCACCGGCAACTCTTATCAGAGTAGACAATGCGTACGAGTGTGTTGCGAGGCTTCTTCAGCTTTACGAGTCTATGAAGCCCAAGAAAACTGGTATTGACTCACTGTCTTTCATCTCTCCTAAAGCAAAGATTGGCCAAAACGTCTATATAGGCGCTTTTGCATATATCGGCGACAATGTTGAGATTGGCGACGGATGCCAGATATATCCTCATGCTGTAATTTGTGACGGTGTAAAAATAGGCAACGACTGTCTGGTTTATCCCAACGTGACGGTATATCACGGATGCCATATCGGAAACCGTGTAACTCTTCACGCAGGCAGTGTAGTAGGCTCCGACGGTTTTGGTTTCGCACCTGCAGCCGACGGCTACGACAAGATACCTCAGATTGGTATTGTAACTATAGAAGACGATGTGGAGATTGGAGCCAATACATGTATTGACCGCTCCACTATGGGAAGCACATTTGTACGTAAAGGTGTGAAGCTCGACAATCTCGTGCAGATAGCCCACAACACCGATATCGGCGAGAACACCGTAATGAGCGCTCAAGTAGGAATT
This sequence comes from uncultured Prevotella sp., assembly GCA_902477645.1. GTDB lineage: Bacteria > Bacteroidota > Bacteroidia > Bacteroidales > Bacteroidaceae > Prevotella. Next base: position 3,011 of record CABSIA010000063.1, read on the forward strand.
GCAGGCTCTACAAAGGTTGGGCAATGGTGTATGTTTGGCGGACAGGTTGGTGTTGCCGGACATATCACAATTGGCAACAAAGTATTCCTCGGCGCACAGTCAGGAGTGCCAAGCAGCCTCGGCGACAACCAGACTCTTATCGGCACGCCGCCTATGGAGAAGTTGCCATATTTCAAATCGCAGGCTATATTCCAGCGGTTGCCTGATATATACAAGCAATTAATGAAGCTCCAAAAAGAAGTTGAAGAGCTGAAAAAACAAAAATGAAATATTAACCACTATGGAAACAGCAAAACAGACCACCCTAAAAGGTAGTTTCTCACTTTTTGGGAAAGGTCTACATACAGGTCTTAGCCTGACAGTAGTATTCAATCCCGCTCCAGAGAACTCTGGCTACAAAATACAGCGTACCGACCTTGACGGCGCACCTATAATAGACGCAATAGCAGAAAAGGTTATTGATACACAAAGAGGTACGGTTCTCGGAGAAAAGGACGTGCGTATATCTACTGTCGAGCACGGACTCGCAGCACTTTATGCCTCTGGTATCGACAACTGTCTCATTCAGGTTAACGGTCCGGAGTTTCCTATTCTTGACGGCTCGGCAGCAATGTATGTGCAGAAAATCAAAGAAGTAGGAATTGAGGAACAGAATGCCCCAAAGGATTATTATATAATCAAGCACAAGATTGAGGTAAAGGACGAGGAGACAGGCTCTTGCATCACTATCCTGCCCGATGAACAGTTCTCAATCACAGCAATGTGCTCGTTCCAGTCAAAGTTCATCAACAGCCAGTTCGCAACTCTCGACAACATAGACAACTTTGCAGAAGAGATTTCTCCTGCCCGCACATTCGTTTTCGTACGCGACATTGTTCCATTGCTTGAGGCAAACCTTATCAAGGGCGGCGACCTCGACAATGCCATCGTTATTTATGAGCGTGAGGTAACTCAGGAAAAACTCGACCAGCTCACCGACATGCTCAAAGTGCCACACATGGACGCCAAGAAAATCGGATATATCCAGCATAAGCCTCTGATGTGGGAAAACGAGTGTACACGCCATAAACTCCTCGACATTATTGGCGACATGGCTCTTATCGGAAAACCGATTAAGGGCCGTATTGTGGCAACCCGTCCGGGCCATACAATCAATAACAAGTTTGCACGCCTGATGCGTAAGGAAATACGTAAACACGAGATACAGGCTCCTATCTATGACCCAAATGAGCCACCAGTAATGGACAATATCCGTATCCGTGAGTTGCTTCCCCACCGCTACCCCATGCAGCTTGTAGACAAGATTATCGCCATAGGAGCCACCAGCATTGTTGGTATAAAGAACATAACGGCAAACGAGCCTTTCTTCATCGGACACTTCCCGCAAGAGCCTGTTATGCCGGGAGTTCTTCAGATAGAGGCTATGGCGCAATGCGGCGGCCTGCTTGTGCTCAACCAGGTTGAGGAACCCGAACGCTGGTCAACCTATTTCCTGCGTATAGACGAGGTTAAATTCAAACAGAAAGTTGTACCTGGCGACACTCTTCTTTTCAAGGTTGAGCTTCTCCATCCTGTACGCCACGGCATCAGCTCGATGAAGGGCTACATGTTTGTTGGCGACAAAGTTGTGTCGGAGGCTACATTCACTGCACAAATCGTAAAAAATAAATAACGTATGAACCAGATTAGTCCATTAGCATTTGTACATCCCGAGGCAAAAATCGGCGAAAACAATATAATAGGTCCTTTCTGCTACATTGACCGCAACACCGTAATAGGCGACAACAATGTGTTCCAGAACAGCGTGACCATCAATTTTGGCGCGCGTATAGGCAACGGTAACGAAATATTCCCAGGTGCAAGCATCTCGACAAAGCCGCAGGATCTCAAGTTCAGAGGCGAGGAGACACAGTGCGAGGTTGGCGACAACAACAGTATCAGGGAGAATGTGACAATTTCGCGCGGTACAGCCTCCAAAGGCACAACAAAAGTAGGCAACAACTGCCTTCTGATGGAGAACATGCACGTTGCCCACGACTGTGAGCTTGGCAACAATCTCATAATCGGCAACTCTACCAAGTTTGCAGGCGAGGTGGTTGTTGATGACAATGCCATTATCAGCGCATCAGTACTTTGCCACCAGTTCTGCAAAATAGGCGGATATGTAATGATACAGGGCGGCAGCCGCTTCAGTCAGGATATTCCCCCATACGTCATTGCGGGAAAAGAGCCTACACGCTATTGCGGACTAAACCTTGTAGGACTTCGCCGCCGTGGTTTCAGCAACGAGTTGATAACCCTCATCCACGATGCCTACCGCCTGCTCTACTCAAAGGGCGTGCTTGCCGAGGGTATTGAGGAAATCAAGAAAAACATTCAGATTACTCCTGAGATACAATACATCATCGACTTCGTAAGCACATCGAAACGCGGCATTATCAGATAGAAAAAAATTCATAATTCATAATTCATAATTCATAATCGGCTTGCGCCATGTGAAATTATGAATTATGAATTATGAATTGTGAATTATGAAAAATACACTTATTGTAATTGTCGGCCCCACAGGTGTCGGAAAATCTGAATTATGTCTGACCATTGCCAGGCATCTCAACGTTCCAATCATTAATGCCGACTCCCGCCAGATATTCTCAGAATTGCCTATAGGCACGGCAGCCCCGACACCAGAACAGCAGCAACGTGCTCACCATTATTTTGTCGGCAACCATAGCCTCGACGACTATTACAGCGCATCGGTTTATGAGGAAGAGGTAATGCAGTTGCTCAGAGAATGGTTTGGTAATGGCAACCATGTGGCTCTGATGTCGGGCGGATCTATGATGTATATAGATGCCGTATGCAAAGGTATCGACGACATACCTACTGTCAACAACGACATACGGACGATGATGAAACACCGTCTTGCCACCGAAGGCCTTGAGGCTTTGGTCAATGAGCTTCACGAATTAGACCCGGAGCATTGGGCTGTTGTCGACAAAAACAATCCACGGCGTGTTGTCCATGCTCTTGAGATATGCCATCAGACCGGACGCACATACACATCTTTCCGCACAAACACCGTTAAGCAACGTCCGTTCAACATACTGAAGATAGGTCTGAACAGAGACCGTGAGACTATGTATCAGAGAATTAACCAGCGTGTGCTCGACATGATGGATGCCGGACTTGAGCAGGAGGCGCACAGCGTATATCATAAAAGAGGGTGCAACTCTCTTAACACAGTCGGATATAAAGAAATGTTTGCATATTTCGACGGCTCTATCGACCGCAATGAGGCCGTGAGGCAGATACAGTCCAACACCCGCCGGTATATGCGCAAGCAGCTTACATGGTTCAAAAAAGACGATACTATACGGTGGTTCTCACCCGACAACATTGAAGAAATCATAAAATATATAGACAAATCGTTATAGTTATCAGTTTTATTATTACTTTTGTAAGTGAAATCGCTAACAGGTTATAATATGTATAACAAAATCAAACGTTTCTGCAATTGGTGCGCCGCCAAGACGCGCGCCTTTTGGTCATGGTACAAATCTCTTTACAAGGGACGTGCCTGGTATACAAAAACTCTCGCGGCTTTTGTTTCCATGATAGTGTTGCTGTTCCTTTATCTTGGAGCTGTCGATATCAACTTCCTATGGCTTTTCGGCAAGAGTCCCGGCTATTTCTCCGGCATACGTGACCCGCAAACGAGCCAGGCTTCTGAGATATATAGCGCAGACGGCGTGATGATAGGAAAGTTCTTCAACGAGAACCGGACACCTGTCAAATACGATGAGGTGGCGCCAGAGTTCTGGCGTGCCTTGATTGATACTGAGGACGAGCGTTTCTATAGCCACATGGGTATAGACCCAATAGGTCTGTTCGGTGCTGTGAAGGATGCCATCCTCAGACACGACGGACGTGGCGCATCAACCATAACCCAGCAGCTTGCCAAAAACATGTTCCGTGTACGCTCGCAATATTCTACCGGACTGCTTGGAAAAATTCCCGGACTGAAAATTCTTATCGTTAAGAGCAAGGAATGGATTATTGCCACAAAACTCGAGACTATATTCAGCAAAGAGGAAATCATAACGATGTACGCCAACACCGTTGACTTCGGCTCAAACGCTTTCGGCATAAAGACCGCTGCGAAAACTTATTTCAACACAACCCCGAAGAACCTGACAACGGAGCAGGCCGCGACTCTTGTCGGCATGCTTAAGGCAACTACATACTACAACCCATTGTCGCATCCCGACAACAGTATCAAAAGGCGCAATCAGGTATTGCGCAACATGGTTACTCACAATGACCTTACCCGGCATCAGTGCGACTCGTTGATTCAAATTCCTATAAAGCTCGACTATAAGGTAGAGAACAACTACGACGGCAAGGCTCTCTACTTCCGCCAGGCTGTTGCCGACTACCTTAAAGACTGGTGCGAGGAAAACGGATACGACCTATACAGCAGCGGTCTGAAGATATACACCACTCTCGACTCACGTATGCAGAAATATGCAGAGCAGGCTGCCATCAAGCAGATGAAGCAGGTGCAGAGAAACTTCAAGAACCACTGGGGAAACGAAGACCCGTGGATTGACGAGAACAGAAAGGTGATACCAAACTTTATCGAGGACATTGCAAAACGACAACCTTTCTACAAACATCTGGCCGATAAATTCAATGATAATCAAGACTCCATCAACTACTATCTCAACAAGCCGCACAAGGTCAAGCTCTTCGACTATGAGAACGGTTCCATAGAGATGGAGATGTCGTCGCTCGACTCAATCCGCTATATGGTCAAGTTCATGCACTGCGCCATGGTTGCCATGGAGCCACAGACTGGTGAGGTTAAGGCATGGGTAGGCGACATTGACTTCAATTCATGGAAATACGACAAGGTGACAGCTATGCGTCAGCCAGGCTCAACATTCAAGCTCTTTGTATATACAGAGGCCATGAACCAGGGACTTACCCCATGCGACAAACGGCGAGACGAATACATATCGATGCAGGTTTACGACTCGCGTAAAAAGGAGATGACAACATGGACACCAAGCAATGCCAACGGCACATTCTCAGGTGACTCAATGCCGCTGAAGAGCGCATTTGCAAAGAGTATCAACTCTGTAGCCGTAAGACTTGGGCAGGAAATGGGAATCAAACGCATAATAGAGACTGCACACAAGATGGGTATAAACAGTAAACTCGATGATGCTCCCGCTTTGGCACTCGGCTCAAGCGACGTGACACTGCTTGAGCTTGCAAACTCTTATTGTACAATAGCCGACAACGGCAAACACCACGACCCGGTACTCGTCACACGTATTGTCGACAAAGACGGACGCGAAATATTTAAGGCACCAAATACTTCCGAGCAGGTGATACCATACAAGAGCGCATTCCTAGTACAGCAGCTGCTTAAGGGAGGCATGCTTGAGCCTGGCGGAACATCGCAGAGCCTGTGGGGATATGTAGGAAACTTTAAAGACACCGAGTTTGGCGGCAAGACCGGTACGTCAAACAACCATTCAGACGCATGGTTCGTGTGCGTAAGTCCGAAACTTGTAGTCGGCGCATGGGTAGGTGGCGAATACCGGAGCATCCACTTCCGCACGGGCGCACTCGGACAAGGCTCCCGCACTGCACTTCCTATATGCGGCTATTTCCTTGAGTCAGTGCTTGGAGACCCTACTTTCAGCCAATATCACGGAAAGTTCGACAAGCCGAAAGACAGCGACATAACTGCTGACATGTACACTTGCCAAAGCTACTATCCACGGGCTGAAGAAGACAGCACGCTCAACGACAGCACGCTTGTGGTTGAGGAAGAAATCATACTCGACGAAAACGGCAACCCAATACACCGTCCTGTAAAAATAGAAGGCGAAGACACGCAGAACGCAAATAGCGGCAACGGTCAAAAGCCAGAGGGACAGAACGATCGTCAGGCAAGAGAACAGGTTGTGAATTTCGATGATCTCTGATACTAAAACACATCGCAGTACTGTCAAAACCCAAACATGGCATCTACCGACAAAGAACAAGTAGACAAAAACAACCCTGAGCTGCAACAGGCTCTACAAATCATAAGGTTTACCCGCCGCTCGCTTTTCCTGACAGGAAAGGCGGGGACGGGTAAGTCTACTTTTTTGCGCTACATTGCCAACAACACAAAAAAGAAAAACATAATTCTTGCCCCAACAGGCATCGCAGCCATCAATGCGGGAGGCTCTACCCTGCACAGCTTTTTCAAACTGCCATTCCATCCGCTGCTGCCAAACGACGTGAGATACACTGCACGCAACATGCGCGACACCATGAAGTACAACCGCGAGAAAGTGAAGTTGATACAGGAGGTGGAGCTAATCATCATAGACGAGATAAGCATGGTGCGTGCCGACATCATCGACTTCATCGACAAGGTGTTGCGCATTTACTGCCGCAACATGCGTGAGCCTTTCGGCGGAAAGCAGATGCTCTTCGTGGGCGACATTTATCAGCTTGAGCCTGTGCTGAAGGAGGAAGACCGGCAACTGCTGCATCCCTTCTACAAATCGGGATATTTCTTCGACGCAAACGTATTCAGGCAAATACAGCCGATATGCATAGAGCTGCAAAAGGTATACAGGCAGAGCGATGCCGAATTTATCAGCATTCTCGACAACATACGAATATCGCAGGTCACAGAGAGGCAACTAAGCAAGCTGAACTCACGTGTGGGCGCATATATTTTTACCGACGACAACCAGCTGTCCATCACCCTGTCCACTCTCCGCGACACCGTAGACCACATAAACCAGAGCAGGCTCGACCAGCTCGAAGGAAGCCCTGTTATGTTCCGTGGAAACGTTGAGGGCGAGTTCCCCACCAACAGTCTTCCAACTCCTATGGAGCTTGAGCTGAAAGTCGGCGCACAGGTATTGTTCGTAAAAAACGACAAGGAGAAAAGATGGGTCAACGGCTCGCTCGGCACAGTAACGGGCATTGACGAGGACAGCTGCAACTACATCACTATCCTAATGGAAAACGGAATTGAGTATGATGTGGAGCGGGAGGTATGGAGCAACATGCGGTATACTTTCGATGAGAAAGAGAAGAGAATTGTTGAGGAGGAGATAGGCACATACACACAATTCCCAATCCGCCTGGCATGGGCCATTACCGTTCACAAGAGTCAGGGACTGACATTCAACAACGTAAAGATAGACTTCACCGGAGGCGTTTTTGCCGCCGGGCAGACCTATGTGGCCCTTTCACGCTGCAAATCACTGCAAGGCATCAGCCTTAACCTGCCCATCCGCCGCAGCGACATATTCGTAAACAATGCCGTTGTAGACTTCTCAAAAAACTATAACGACAATGCCGCCATCAACTCAGCACTTGCGCAGTCGAAGGCCGACAAACAATATCACGATGCGGCAGAGGCTTTCAACAATGGAGATATGGCCGGTGCCCTCGACAACTTCTTCCTTGCCATACATAGCCGTTACGACATCGAGAAGCCTGCTGCCAAGCGGCTACTGCGCAGAAAGCTATCTACAATAAACACCCTAAGAAGCAAAATCGAGGAGTTGCGGCAAGAGGCTATAAAACAAAGAAATGCCCTCATGAAGTTTGCCACCGAATATGTCGTAATGGGAAAAGAATGCGAGCACGAGGGTATGAGAGAAGCCGCCATACGAAACTACGAGAAAGCCTTGGAGCTATGTCCCGGCCATACCGTAGCTCTGAGACGGCTGAATAAACTGAGAGGAAAGAAAAACAAAGATTAACGTTTAAAGTTTTTTTACCATTGCGCATACTCCCGCAAAAATACAGCGCATCACTAAAATCCGGCACTTGCAACACACTGATAATCAATGTTATATTGTCCTCAAAAAATGTCCTATAAGACAATTTCTCTTCTCTTATAAGACAATTTTTCTTCTCTTATAAGACAATTTAAAATATCTTATAGGACAATTTCGGGACAGCAATAACACTTAAGAAAGGAGGACGGGAAACATACAGAAAACGAACATAATGTAAGGAGAATTTACCACCCATAAGCCCGCCTCCCAACGTCACCTCAGATACCAGAAGAGACACTTTACTCTCCCCCCCTACTCTATTCCTCAAAATCCAAACATGTGCGCTGTACGGTATATGGCCTTACCTTGCTACAGGCAACAGCAACATGCTCTGGATGCGTGGCGTAAACCTCAAGTGCCTCCGGGCTTTCGAGTGTGCAGTCAAGCATGACATCGCAATTAGAAGACGGCAGCCTGCCGTCGATGCTCACTTTTATATCTACGAGTCCTGGCACCTTTCCTTTCAGTCCCTCAAGCCCCGACTTTATACCTTGTTTTACAGTCGCCTTCTCTTCTTCCGTCAGTTCCGGATTAAGAGTCCATAGAATAATGTGTTTTACCATTTTGCCTAAATAATTACCGTTTATTCAACGCCAAGTTGTAATTGTAATAATTCTTATCGCCAGTTATGTCTCTCACAACCTTGATGAACGGCGGAAACTTGACGTCTTCCTCAGACGTTACGCCCTTTGTCTCAAGAATCATGAGGTTGTCCATTGGCTCCAAGTAGTTGTCAAGCTCAAAATATTGTCCTTTCCAGATAAAGCTTTTCCTAAGCTTCTTTATTGTGCTGCGGTATGGATCTGCCTGTTGCAGCATAGAGTTGTAAAGGTTTGAGTTTATCTGCCGCTCTGTCTCAAGCTGCTCGTTGGCAGAAATACGTTTCTTACTGGTGTGCACATACACATATTTGCCGTTCCATCCACGTTTGCGCAATCTCACCTCAGAGCCAGGCTCGGCCGCAAGATAAGTCTGCGTAATCTCGCTGTCTATACAGCCCCCTACCTCGCCAGTAAGTTCCACAATGTATTTACGCTCTTCCTCAATAGGCTGCGGCAGCCCGAGCACGGCGGCAATCTCTTTCAGCACTCGGTTCAGTTTCTTGTCGAAATCCTCGTGGTTGTTTATCACACGCAAATGTGAGTGTCCCGACCATGCCTCTATGACCTTCTTGTCGAGCATGCGCGCTACCTGAAGCCCCTTCTCGTCTGCCTGCTCCAGCCTTTGTGCATTATTACATGTTGTATAGAACTGCTCTGCGCCATCAGCTGCCGATACGAGATGCAGCACAGCATCATATCGTTGGTCTCTGAGCTGCTGAGTCGTAACACCTACCGCCGATGTTATATCCCCCCACATTTCTGGAGTCATATAAGCCGAGATATCCATCGTTCCCCTATCGCAAACCATTACGACAGGCTCTTTGCATGTCTCTGCTATCCGCATAAACTTATCCTCTAACGCCAGTTGCATCTCAAGAGTCGCTTTCTCGCCCTCATAAAAGAAATCTGCGTTCTTCGTCAGATAATCCATTCCTGCCTGTGTAAACATGGTAGGAACCTCGGGAATGGTGAAAACCTTATATCCGAGACTTGAGAAATGCTCTATCACCTTTACAAGAGCAGTGGTTTTTCCGGCACAAGGACCGCCTGTAAGTACAATTTTCTTTATGGTGCCCATAATTAGGTATTGATTATTTCTGCAAATTTACATCTTTTATCGCAATGAAGCAAAAGTATAGAAAAAAAATAAATTACAGCACACTAAAAAAGACGTTCTAACGTGCAGGCCAACACATACGGTCGAGAAGCCCGACACATACGGTCGAAAAAGCCAACACAACCGTATGTGTTTTTAGCACCGTCTCACGCCTCAAAACTAAAAGAGTCCCAACAAAGGCAAAACCTATGCAGGGACTCCATTATCTATATCAGTGAAAAACACTGCAAGAAATCGTCTGATTACAGACGCTCGTGAGCCTGACGTGCTATAACGTCGAGCTGCTGCTCACGTGTAAGGTCAATGAACTTAACGGCATATCCGCTCACACGGATAGTGAAGTTGGCATACTCTGGTTTCTCAGGATGCTCCATTGCGTCCTTGAGCTTGTCTACCCCAAACACGTTGACATTGAGGTGGTGTGCGCCCTGTGAGAAATATCCGTCCATTACATTAACCAATGTGTCGGCACGCTCATCATCATTATGGCCAAGAGCATCCGGGCTGATGGTCTGAGTGTTTGAGATACCGTCGAGCGCATATTTGTAAGGCAACTTTGCAACAGAGTTGAGAGAAGCCAGCAGACCGTTGCGCTCTGCTCCGTATGACGGGTTTGCACCCGGTGCAAGTGGAGTGCCGGCCTTACGTCCGTCAGGCATGTTTGAAGTGTACTTGCCGTAAACAACATTTGACGTGATGGTAAGAATACTTGTTGTAGGCTCTGAGTTGCGGTAAGTATGATACTTCTTAATCATTGACATGAAAGTCTTCAGCAACCATACAGCAACCTCGTCAGCACGGTCGTCATCATTACCATAACGCGGGAAATCACCCTCGGTCTTGAACTCAAGCGGGAAGCCAGTCTCGTCACGGATGATGTTTACCTTTGCATACTTAATGGCACAGATGGAGTCAACAACATGGCTGAAGCCAGCAATACCTGTAGCGAACGTGCGGCGGACATCGGTATCGATAAGAGCCATTTCTGCAGCCTCATAGAAATACTTGTCGTGCATGTAGTGTATGAGGTTCAGAGTCTTGACATATACGCCGGCAAGCCAGTCCATCATATCCATAAAGCGGGGCATAAACTCGTCATAAGTCAAGACATCGCCTTCGATAGGACGATATGCAGGACCGCACTGCTCACGTGTCTTAGAGTCTACACCACCGCTGATAGCGTATGTGAGACACTTTGCAAGGTTGGCACGCGCACCGAAGAACTGCATCTCCTTACCTGTCTGTGTTGCAGATACGCAGCAGCAGATACTGTAGTCGTCACCCCAGATAGGACGCATAACGTCATCGTTCTCATACTGTATTGAGCTTGTCTTTACGCTAATCCATGCGGCATAGCGCTTGAAAGCCTCCGGCAGACGCTTGCTGTAGAGCACCGTAAGGTTTGGCTCTGGTGAGGGTCCCATGTTTATAAGGGTATGCAGAAAGCGGTAGTCGTTCTTCGTCACCATTGAGCGGCCGTCCTGTCCAAGTCCGCCTACCTCAAGTGTAGCCCAAACAGGGTCGCCACTGAAGAGCTGGTTGTAAGAAGGAATACGGGCGAACTTAACCATACGGAACTTCATTACGAGATGGTCGATAAGTTCCTGCGCCTGGTCCTCGGTTATGATGCCGGCCTTAAGATCACGGTCGATATAGATATCAAGGAATGTAGACACACGGCCAACAGACATGGCAGCACCGTTTCGTGTCTTCACTGCTCCAAGATAGCCGAAGTAGAGCCACTGAACGGCTTCACGGGCTGTGGCGGCAGGACGTGAGATATCGAAACCGTAAGAGGCAGCCATTTCTTTCAATGCGGCAAGAGCCTTAATCTGCATAGAGACCTCCTCACGCAAACGGATTACCTCATCAATCATCTCACGGTCACCCATCTCTGACAGCTCGCGCTTCTTCTCTGCGATAAGGAAGTCGATACCATAGAGAGCCACACGGCGATAGTCGCCTACGATACGCCCGCGGCCGTAAGTATCGGGCAAACCTGTAAGAATATGGTTATGGCGCACGTGCTTCATCTCTGCTGTATAAGCATCGAAAACGCCGTCGTTGTGAGTCTTTACATAATTTGTAAATATGTCATGCAATTTCTCAGAAGGCTGATAACCGTATGTGGTACAAGCCTGCTCTGCCATTTTTATACCGCCGTACGGCATGAAAGCGCGTTTCAAAGGCTTGTCGGTCTGCAGACCTACAACGGCCTCAAGATCTTTAAGATTCTCGTCGATATATGCAGGACCGTATGCGTTGATACCAGAAACAACCTCTGTCTCCATATCAAGCACACCGCCCTTTGCTCTCTCTTCAGCCTGCAACTTCTGCAGCACATCCCACAGCTTGCGTGTAGCCTCGGTTGGTTTGGCGAGGAACTTCTCATCGCCGTCGAACGGAGTGTAGTTGTTCTGAATGAAATCTCTTACATTTACTTCATCTTGCCAAAGGGACTTCCTAAATCCCTGCCATTCTGTTCTCATACGTAATTAATTAAGATTATGAAATGAGTTAAAAAAAACAATAATTATCCTTTTGGCATGCAAAGGTACAAAGAAAAAAACACATTCAAGCCCATATTGCAAAAAAAATCATCATTTATGCACATACCGTGTATAGTTGTGCATAATGTCTTTATCTTTTTCCATGCTGTCAATATACAACCATCAATATTCCAATACAGGTGAAAATAATCAAAACATGGAGCTATAAGGAAGTTTGCTATATAATCTCTTTATCTATGTTAAGGATATAGGTTACAATTTCTCCACTCTTTTTCCTGACCTCGTAAGTTGTCCTGCCGTTTAATCCAAGTCCATGGCGTTGCTCCTCCCACGAGATTTCTTTTACTTGTCTGCCATTTATTGATATTATGAGTTTACTCTAAAAAGTCGGCAAGCCGACCTATGATTAATATTATATTTGTT
>CABSIA010000064.1 GCA_902477645.1 uncultured Prevotella sp.
TATGAAAGGGAGCCGGCTTTTTTATATGGTAATTAGTTTGAGGGAAATTAGAAAACATAAGATTTTTCTGTGAAAAAAACGCAGCGGCATCATCTGCCATCGCAAGTGCCATCGCAAGCGGTTTCATTGGCCAACGAAGCCGCTTGCATTTGCCATTGAAGCCGCTTGCATTAAATTATAGGAAGTCACGCATCTTTCCCTCACAAAAATCACCTTGCACCATTCTATCATTTTTATTATTAATATTTGTTAAACAACGTGTGTTTCCCGTCTGTTTTCTCATTTCTTCAAGCAAAAAGTATTACCTTTGCACTGCGTTCGAATAGGAGCTACAGCTCTTGAAGCTCCTTTTATATAAATCAAAAAAAATCTTATACACATTTTCACATACATGTATAGCAAAGACGAATTATTATCTAAAAATATCTCCGAACTGGAAGATATTGCAAACAATTTAGGAATAAACGTTCCAAATGACTGTCAGATGGAAGATCTTGTTTATTCCATTCTCGACCAGCAGGCCATTGAAGAGGGTAACAAAAATCCACTTGGTGGAAAGAGAAAACGAACAAGGATACTGAAGAAAGACACAGACAGGGTTTATTCGGTCAATGGAAAAGAGGGCGAAAACTACGACCTCAAAAAAAACAAGCCACAACAGAATGTAGAAAAGTCTCTTTTCGGTGAGTTTCCCGCAGAGACGGTTTCGGCTGACGAGACATACGGGGGAAATGCACAAGATGCAGAAAACGATGATATGCCTGCAGCGAAAAATGCCACAGAGATAGATATTCAGGCACTTGAGGCTGAGCTTGCAGCAATGCCTAAGCATCGTGGACCTAAAACCAAGAGAGAGAGAGAAATACAGGCTCTTCTCGAAGAGGCTTACAGAAACAATCCGGATGTTCAGCAGGTAGCCGGAGAAGACGAATCTCAACCCGAACAAAATGTTGATTTTGTTCCCGAGGCGCAGTTCACAACAAATAGCGGTAACGACAACAATGAGTTTATTCATAAGTTGCAGGCTAAGATGGCAAGCAAAAATGAAAGAAACACAGAGGGGACTGAAAGCGGGCAAGAACATATAAATGGAGTTTGGGAAGGCGATCCCAACGATGGCACCGATTTTATAACGGTGATAGATCTGCCAATAGAGGATCATGGTGTCACACCAAACTACGACATGTTCGACAATCCGACCATAGCCGCCAACGCACCTGCACCTCAGCAATATATGCAGCAGGAAGAGTTGCCACAGAAACAAATTTACGACTTTGCAGATATAGTAAAGGCAAACGGAGTTCTTGAGATAATGCCCGACGGGTATGGCTTCCTTCGCTCAAGCGACTACAACTATCTTTCTTCTCCCGACGATGTCTTTGTGTCGACACAACAGGTGAAGAAATACGGACTTAAGACAGGCGACGTTATCGAGTGCTCTGTCCGTCCTCCACACGACGGCGAGAAATATTTTCCGCTGACAAATATCATTACAATCAACGGGCGCACACCGGCAGAAATACGAGACCGTGTTCCTTTCGAACACCTCACCCCACTCTTCCCTGACGAGAAATTCAATCTCTGCGGTGATCCGAACACTACGGATTTGTCGACCCGCATAGTCGACCTTTTCTCACCTATAGGTAAAGGGCAGCGCGCACTCATCGTGGCACAACCAAAAACTGGTAAGACCATTCTGATGAAAAGCATAGCAAACGCCATCGCTGCCAACCACCCGGAGGCTTACCTTATGATGCTTCTCATTGATGAGCGCCCGGAGGAGGTCACAGATATGGCACGCACCGTGAATGCCGAGGTTATAGCCTCTACCTTTGACGAGCCAGCCGAGCGCCACGTAAAGATAGCCGGCATTGTGCTCGAGAAGGCAAAGCGCATGGTGGAGTCTGGCCACGATGTTGTGATATTCCTCGACTCAATAACACGTCTCGCACGTGCCTACAACACCGTAGCCCCAGCCAGCGGTAAGGTTCTTACCGGTGGTGTAGACGCAAATGCACTTCAAAAGCCTAAACGCTTCTTCGGTGCCGCACGAAACATAGAAGGCGGAGGCTCGCTCACCATCATCGCCACCGCACTTATCGACACGGGCAGCAAGATGGACGAGGTTATCTTTGAGGAGTTCAAGGGTACTGGCAACATGGAGCTGCAGCTCGACCGCAGCCTGTCAAACAAACGAATATTCCCGGCTGTCAACCTTGTGGCATCAAGCACACGCCGCGACGATCTGCTGCAAGACCGTACAACTCTCGACCGCATGTGGATTCTCCGCAAGTTCATAGCCGACATGAACCCTATCGAGGCAATGAACTCAATACACGACAGAATAGTAAGAACACGCAACAACGAAGAGTTCCTACTTTCCATGAACGGATAAGCATAAACGATATCTTACGGGTGAGGACTTCAAGCAAAAGTCCTCACCCGTTGTCGTTTCTGCTTCAAAGCGCAAAAAAAATCAAAATTATGTCTTTATAATATATACATATTGAGATTTTTTGTTACCTTTGCAAGAAAGAATAGAACACGTATTATATAGTACTAACTTTATAAACATATTGGTAAAATGACAATTGATCAATTCAACTTTGCCGGCAAAAAGGCAATTGTTCGTGTAGACTTCAATGTCCCATTGGACGAGAATGGTAATGTAACCGACGACACACGTATCCGTGGCGCACTTCCTACTCTTAAGAGAGTTTTAACAGACGGTGGCGCTGTAATCATGATGAGCCACATGGGTAAGCCAAAAGGTAAGGTAAACCCAAAATTCTCTCTCTCTCAGATTGTAGCTAAGGTCTCAGAGAAACTTGGCGTAGATGTTAAGTTCGCTGACGACTGCGCAAAGGCAGACGAGGCAGCCGCAGCTCTTAAGCCAGGCGAGGCTCTGCTTCTTGAGAACCTCCGTTTCTATGCTGAGGAGGAAGGCAAGCCCGTAGGCGTAGAGAAAGGCACACCTGAGTACGACGAGGCTAAGAAGGCAATGAAGGCAAGTCAGAAAGAGTTTGCAAAGAAGCTCGCATCATACGCAGACTGCTACGTAATGGACGCTTTCGGCACAGCTCACCGCAAGCATGCCTCTACAGCTGTTATCGCTGACTACTTCGATGCTGACAACAAGATGCTCGGCTATCTTATGGAGAAAGAGGTTGCCGCTGTTGACGCAGTTCTCGGCAACATTAAGCGTCCTTTCACAGCCATCATGGGCGGCTCAAAGGTTTCTACCAAAATAGGTATCATCGAGAACCTTCTCGGCAAGGTTGACAACCTCATCCTCTGCGGTGGTATGACATACACATTCGCCAAGGCTCAGGGCGGTCACGTCGGCAACTCTATTTGCGAGGACGACAAGCTCGATGTCGCTCTTGAGGTTATCAAGAAAGCTAAGGAGAATGGCGTAAACCTCGTTCTCGGCACAGACTGTATTGCCGCTGACGCATTCTCTAACGATGCCAACACTCAGATTGTTCCTGCCAACGCTATTCCTGAGGGATGGGAAGGTCTTGACGCAGGTCCTGAGACCCGCAAGAAATTCGCTGCCGCTATCGAGGGAGCAAAGACTATCCTCTGGAACGGTCCTGCAGGTGTATTCGAGTTCGATAACTTCGTAGGCGGCTCAAAGGCTATTGCCGAAGCTATCTGCAAGGCTACTGCCAACGGCGCATTCTCACTCATCGGCGGTGGCGACTCTGTAGCTTGTATCAACAAGTTCGGCATGGCAGACCAGGTTAGCTATATCTCTACTGGTGGTGGTGCTCTGCTCGAGGCTATCGAGGGTAAGGTTCTTCCAGGTGTAGCAGCTATCAAGGGTGAATAATCTTCACAACATACCCAATATTATTACATCCAAATCAAAGGGTGCGCGCCATTGTGCGTGTGCCCTTTGTCTTTTTGCTGTTGTCTCAACATCATCAGCACAGCGCCACGAGGTGTTGTCGCCGACAATAGCATCGTTGCAAGTCACGGCAGGCAAGGACTGGCTAATGCCGCCAATAACCACACTCAACGGTGACCCTATTTGCATCAGCTTCGACGACCTCACGCATGAATACCACCGCTACACCTATCGCATAGAGCATTGTGAGGCTGACTGGACAACGTCCGAGGAAATCTTCACCAGCGACTTTTGTGAAGGTTACTACGAGAACAACCCTATCGATGACCTCACGGAGTCGATAAATACCAACACACTGTATACCCACTACTCGCTACAGATACCAAACGACAGATGCCGGCTAAAAATAGGAGGAAACTATCGGCTTACCATTGTCGACGACAACAACGGTGCTAAGCCTGTTCTCAAAGTTTGCTTTATGGTTGTAGAGCCGCAAATGTCTGTTTCGCTTGCCATGACTACCAATACAGACCGTGACATAAACGGACGTCATCAGCAGCTGTCTATGGATTTGAAATACCGCAATATAAGCGTAACATCGCCCGAAAACCAGATAAAGACCGTTGTTATGCAAAATGGACGGTGGGATAATGCTGTCATCAACGCACGTCCGCAATACGTAATGCACGACGGGCTGCGATGGGATCACTGCCGTGACTTTATTTTCGATGGCGGCAACGAATACCGCAAGTTCGAAATTCTTGATGTTGACCACACCACGCTTGGAGTTGAGTCTATAGAATGGGACGGCGCCGACTACAATGCATACATCTGGACCGACGAGCCGCGTCCAAGCTATGTCTACGACGAGGATGCAAACGGTGCTTTCTACATACGCAACAGCGACAACTACGAAAACGACTATTCCTCAGAATACGTCCTGACACATTTCAGACTAAAATCCCCGCGTCTCGACGGCAATGTATATCTCAACGCATCGTGGACATACGACCGCTTTGAGCCTCGTTGCCTGATGACATACGATGAGGAGGAGCAACTTTACAAAGCCACCGTTATGCTCAAACAGGGATACTACTCATACCAATACTTGTGGATGAAAAACGACGGTACAACAATTCCCGTACCGTCAGAAGGCAATTTCTTCCAAACAGAGAACCAATACCAGGCTCTCGTCTACTACCGCAGTGTTGGCGGACGCACAGACCGCCTTGTAGGTTTTGCCCAGATAAGACGTTGAACTCTGCTCTCTAAAAGGCTTCTGTAGAAATATACCGCAATTCTTATAGGAGGGTGTGTCAAAGTTCACATTTTAGTTTTGACACACCCTCCTATATCTTTACAATCTAAAAAGCTCAGTGTGCACCGTACCTCTGTGGTAAAACAAAAAGTTATCCGCAGTGGAAATATTTGGTTACAAGTTTTTGCATCTCGTCGCTATTGCCCTCAATGTCGGAGCGCAATGCCTTGTCGTTATAAGCGCGGAGTTTATTGATGATGCCGTTTATCATTGCGGGACTGAAAACGTTGTATTTCTCGAATACGGAGCGCTGACGTTCAAGACAGTCGGCAGACTCGCTGCAGCAGCCTGGCAACTGGGCAAGCAAGTCGAGACGGTCACGGTTTTCCTCTTTGTGAATGTTGACATTGACGTATGTCCGGTCTGCAATCTCCAGCGCATTGTCAATCTCGAAACCATGGCGACATGCGACAGCCAAACCTGCCATGAGCAGATAGATATCGGCAGAGCCGTCTGGCGAGCGCATCTCTACAGTCTGTTTCAATGTGGTATCATAATTGCTTTCGCTCTCCAACGGATTGGCGAGTCTACACATATCAGCTTTAGCAGCCCATCCCAATGGCACACGCACAAGCACAGAGCGGTTGCGGTCGCCCCAACAGATGTTTGTTGGTGCCTCCTGATGTGGCACAAGACGGAAATAAGAGGTTGGATTGGTGTTACCGAAAGCTGTTATTGAAGATGCAAGCTCCATCATTCCGGCAATGGCACGGCGTGCGTATGATGAGAGAACTCCGTTGTCGAGCATCACATTGCGGCATCCGTCCATCATGCGCATGTGGATATGCAGACCTGAGCCAGCCTTGCCGACAGTGATTTTCGGAGCGAATGTAACGTCATATCCGTGCTTATAGCCAAGATTGCGGATTATCCATTTTGCCACCATCAACTGATCGGCGGCATCCTCGGCATAAACAGGAAGGAACTCTATCTCGTTTTGCTCATATATCTTGCCATTAAGAGTGAAGTTGCCTACTTCAGAATGGCCGTACTTAATCTGTCCGCCAGCCTGAGCTATATATGTCATGCACTCCGTGCGGAAATCGTTGAACTTGGCGTATGGTGCCGACTCGTGATAACCTTTTTGGTCTGTGGCCGGGAAAGCGTCAATCTCCGGAGCTATTACATAATATTCCAATTCGCCCATAGCATTGAACTCCAAGCCCGTTATTTCCTTAAAGGCACGGCAAGCCTTGCGCAGGGTATGCTCAGGAGAACTCTCGAGCAGCTCGCCGTCTTTGTTGAAATAAGAACAGAGCATGGTAAGCGTAGGAATTTCGGCAAACGGGTCGACGAAAGCCGTGCGGAAACGTGGAATGACATAAAGGTCGCTGCTGCCTGCCTCAATAAACGGGAACAGGCTTGAGCCGTCCACACGCTCGCCGCATGTAAGGATAGTCTCTAAATATGCACGGTTGTTGATGGCGAAGTTCAGAGTCTTCAGTTTGCCGTCGCCTGCAGGGTACATGAAGTTGACCATGTTGATGCCGTTAGCTATAACGTAGCGGACGATGTCTTCCTTGGTAAATTCGGCACTGGGTTTTCCGATAAATGTCACTAAATGGTTAGGACACATCTCAATTTCATTAATCATAGCAATTTGATTTTAGTTATAAATAGTTATTCAAGCTTTATATTGCAAAGATAGACAATTTTTATTATCTTTGCAGGAATTATTTATTAATTTTCAATTATTAATTATTAATTATTATTTATTGATATGGGATTTTTTGCAAAGTTTTTTACCACATCATTAGTGTGCTGTATCCTCGGCGGTTGCGTGACAGACGGGGAGGATGATTTTTACGAGATTAGAATTGGTGAGACTTTGCCGGCTTTCTCTATAAAAATGTCTATGGGGGAGACTATAAACAGCCGGGATTTGAAAAATCACGTTAGTGTTATAGTTTTTTTCAATACTGGCTGCCCAGACTGCCGAGAGGAATTGTCTATAGTGCAGCGGGTATATAATTACTGTATTGAAGAAGAGATAAAAGTTCGCTTTCTATGTATATCCCGCAACGAGGGTGATGCGTCTGTAGCCCGATATTGGCAGAAACACAATATTACTCTACCCTATTCTGCCCAAACCGACAGAACTGTCTATTCGCTATTTGCGTCGAGCATCATACCACGCATTTATATAGTTTCTCCATCATTGGTGATTACACATTCGTTTACCGATAATCCTTTGGCAAGTTATGAGGCGCTGATGGGGGCGATTAATTTTCCACAGAGAAGGTTATAAGGCTGGCTGTAGGGCCGTAATATTGACATCAAAATAAAAATGAGGATGCTCTATTCTGAACATCCTCATTTTTTATGTACTGGCTGAAAATTTGCAGCCTTTAATCTTTTTAGTTTAGAAGAAGAGGTAGCGGTTGTCAACAATGTCAGACTTGATGATAAGCTCTGACATGAAGTTGCTTGCGCTCTGAAGAGCTCTCTGGCGCAAGCGTGTTTCCTGCTCCTTGGCATCAAACTTTGCCGCATTCTGCTTCTTATTTGCAACCTGGAAGAGATATACACCAGCATTACCCTTTACAGGAGCTGAGACAAACTTACCTTTGGCAGTAGCTGCTACAGCACCGCTAAGTGCTGGCTCGCTGGCACCTGTTGCCTGTACGAATACAGGTGCTGCAAATGTTACCTGTTCAATGGTTTGAGTCTTTGCTCCCTTGCCTTTGGCTGCGGCAATGCTGTTTATGCCATTGAGCTTGGCCATAATCTGCTCAGCCTTCTTGTCACGGAGCACCTCAGCCTTAACCATTTCCTTAACCTGCTCATCGCTGAGGTCGCGATAGCCTACAGGATGTATTTTTGTGCAAGCGACGAGCAACAGATGATCGTTGTTGCCACACTCGTACATTGGAGACACATCACCTTCCTTAGCCTCGAATATCCACTTGAGGGCATCGCGTGTTGAAGGAATGTTTGCCACACCGTGCTGTGTAGTTGTGATGTTGCTGTAGTCGTTAAACTTATAACCGTTCTTCTCCGCATTTTTCTGGATTGCGTCTACAGTAGAGTTTGCGCTTACGAAAGAGCTGAACTTGTTATAAGCAGTGCGGTATGTATCTTTAGAGAAATCTATGGTGCGCTTGATGACAGCAGCCTGATACTTTGTTACCATTGCCTTGCGGTGGAGAACCTGAAGAACGATATTGCCCTGTGCGAGACTGATGTTCTTAAGCTCGTTTACTGCCATAGTGTTAAGGCTCTCGATATAGTTTTTGGTATCTTTGTCCATAGATGGAGCCATCTGATACTGACGTGTTGTCATCCATGTCTTCTCACCAGTCTGTCCGTATGTCTTTGCCACAGTCTCAAACTCTGCACCTGCTGCAAGAGCCTTGTAGATAGAGTCAGCACGGTTGCGCGCCTCCTCGGTTGTCTGCCCCCCAACCTGAATCATTCGGTACTGTACAGAGTCTGGAAGCTGCTGCTTTGCAACGAGCTTGATTACGTTGAGAGTGTTGTCGAACTTGTTCTCTACAGGAGCAGAAACCTGTCCTACAGCCATAGAGTCAAGGCGGGCTGCGATGTCAGAAGGATAAGCCTCTTTCAAAACAGGTATGCCGAGATAGTTTACAGAAGAGGTGCTCTTACGAACGATGTCGCCAGGGTTCTCTGCTTCTGCGAGGTCTTTAGCGTAGCCTGCAAATTCTTTCTGGATAGCAGCGCGGTCAGCAGCAGAAGCTTTAACCTGAATATCGATAAACTTGATGTCGCGGCTTTCGATATACTGCTGGAAGCGCTCTTTCATTTCAGAATATTTAGCCTTCAGGTCTGACTCAGATACCTGTACCTTGTCGTCCTGAATGTCGCTATATGGGAATGCTGCGAGCTCAACCTGTGCCTCTTCACTCGCATTCTTGTAAGCCATCTTAGCCTCTACAGGGTTTGAGAGAAGGCAGTGAGCGAGCAGTGACTGATATTTCTGGATAAGAGTTTGCTGACGGATAGTCTTCTCAATATATGTCCAGTACTTGTAGATTGAGCCCATCTGCTGGGCAACCTGCGGGTTTGTGCCCTTCTGCTGCTTGTACTGAGCAAGAAACTGCTGCAATGCGTTAACATCAAAACGTCCAGTCTGACGGTTAACGAAAGGAGTTGACAAAAGCATCTGGTTTGTACCCTGACGAAGAATGTTTTGCATTTCTTCGTCTGTAACTGTAAGTCCAAGCTCCTCGCACTCCTTGGCGATAACTTTGTACTGAACCATAGACTGCCAAACTCCGTCACGAACCTGTGAGAGCTGTGCCTCGTTGAGGTTGTCCTGTCCCTGAAGCTTCATAGCCTCTGTAACTTCATCTACGAGCTTTGAGAAATCCATCATGCTGATTTTCTCGCCCAATACTTCACCGATTTGCTGGCGCTGATCGTTCTGTGTAGACTCGCACGAGCGTACCAACTCTTCGGCAATGAATGCAAAAAGACCCAACCCGATTATACAAATCAGGAATACGCCCTTGCTTCTAATTTTTCCTAATGCTGCCATTACTTTAAATTTATTTATTTTGTTTATTCTTTTATTCTTAATTTTATTTGCCGGCATTGCGCCAACATATTGTTTTCTTGGGGTGCTGAATGCAAAATGCGCACAAAAATACTAATTATTTATCAAATAATGGAATATTTCTGTTGAAAAATTCATCAAGTGCCTGTTTTTGTGTGCAAAACGGGGGATTAGTTCTTAATTTTCAGTCTTACAAGCTCGATTTTAGTCATTGTGTTCCTCAATATCTTAAATTCGAACTTTCCGATGGTGACTACCTCGTTCAGCTTTGGAAAGCTCTCGTAAAAATGTAGAATTAGTCCGCCTATTGTCATGTAGTCATCGCTCTCCGGGAGGTCTATGCCGAACATCTCGTTTACCTTGTCAATCTCAAGACGTGCGGAGAGTATATAGTCGCCCTCCTCGTTTTTGATGGCTGTATATTTTGTGCTGTCGTGCTCGTCCTCAATGTCTCCAAATATTTCCTCTACAATATCCTCGAGTGAGACGATACCGCTCGTTCCTCCGAATTCATCGACAACTATGGCAAGAGATTTTTTCTGCTGCATGAAAAGTGTCATAAGTTTCTTTGCAGCCATGGTCTCCGGAACGAACGGAATGGTGATTATCTTCGTTTTCCAGTCGTCTGGGCAGCGGAACATCTCTGAGCTGTGTATATATCCAACCACATGATCGATATCGCCGTTATAGACAATGATTTTTGAGTTTCCGCTCTCAATAAATTTCTGCTCAAGCTGCTGCATAGTACAAGTTTCCAAGTCAACAGCATTTATCTCTGTTCTCGGAATCATACAGTCGCGCACCTTGGTATCGGTAAACTCGAGCGCATTCTGAAATATCTTCACCTCATCGTCGATCTCATCATCGCTTTTCGCATTGTCTATTGTCGACTGTACGAGATAGTCGAGATCTACTTTTGTAAACCCCTCATCGTCGGTCTCCTTCTCCATCTTTATTCCGGCGAGTCTCAGCAGGAATTTGGAAATGAGAGTTGAGAATTTGCTTATTGGCCACAGTATGATATAGAACACGTAAGCCAACGGTGCAAATAGTGCCAACAGCCTGTTTGGGCTGCTTTTAAAAAATGTTTTGGGGATAAACTCTCCTGTGAACAGCACTATCAGTGTTGAGAGAATTGTATCAGCAGGAACCGTGAATGCAGGGTCTTTGCCATTAAAAATAGTGGTATCGAACAGACGGGCTATCAGAATTCCGTAGACAACAAGCACGATATTGTTGCCAACCAGCATTGTTGAGACAAAGCCGTTGGGATGTCGGTAAAAGAAAGAAATCAGCCTCTGTGAAAGGGCGTGTCTCTCTTTGTCCATCTCGGCAAGCATCCTGTTGCTCGATACAAACGCAATCTCCATTCCGGAGAAGAAGGCCGACATGGCCATTGTGACAAAAATGCCGATTAATAATGGCAGATTTATTGAGTTTTCCATGAAATGGTATTAGTGCATTAATGGTATAGAAGTGTTTTTGCGCTGCGGCATTGTCTGTGGTCGTTGCGCCTTCTGTATTGAGTCTTTTGTCTGTTTTGCGCTATCCGTCTGCTCACCGCCATCGACATCGCTCTTTATGAACGAGCCTTTGGAATTGCTGACGTAATATTTTGTCATGCTCTCATTGCTGCGGAAATAAGTTCCCTGCAACTCACGTTCGGGTGTAACGATATGTGAGAACATATTTGAGTAGAGCTCATGTTTTCTCTCGTCCCAGAAAAGTTCCTCACTTGAGAACCGTATGCCTGTCTTAGTAAGTATCCTTACCCTTGAGCGCAGTTTCCAAAGCCTTAGCTGGTCGAAATAGTATGCCGTATCGCACTGTATGTATGACTCCACATGAAATTTCTCATCGAACTGCTCCAAGAACAATCCTTTATCGAAAGTCCATCTTGAAGGATTTTTTATCTGGTTTACTTCCCAACGCTCTGTAACTATGCGGTATTTGATAACTCCAGAGTCGGATATGAGAGTGTTTACACCCAAACTTGTCATCATGGAGACCGAGTCGCGATCGTTGATGGCGGGGGCAATATGCTCCTTACGCTCTTCGCATGAGACGATAAGCGTAAGGAGCAAAACTGAGAATGTTAAAGTCTTTATAAATGGTTTAACCATGTGTAGTGAAATATTGGTATTACTCAACCTTCCATTTTGCGAACCACCGTTCGTTGAAGGTAAGCCCAATGTTAATGCGGAAAGTGTTCTCCGTAATGAAGCGGTTACATTTCAGGTTTACCCATTGTGCGCTGATATTCAAAATAGACCTGTTATTGTAGGTGTTCATTATAGGAATTCCAAAACCGAGGCTTGCGCTAAGTTCTTTTGGTCCCTCTCCACCACTTACGTTAAGGTAAGGAGTCGCATACGACACACCGGCACGATAACGTATTCGCTTGAGAAACGAGCGGCTTTCCAGGCCTGGGCAAAACTCAGCACCGAGAGTATATTTCTGCCTGTCTTTGAAAGCATTGTTAACAAGGACGTATGAGTTGTCTGAATTTCCGTCTGCACGATATTCAGGATATTTAACCGATGCCCACTTCTGAAAATTGAAGTCGAATCCCACTTTCAACCTATTGTTGTGGTTATACATGATGCCCGCACCTATTGAATGTGGAATTGCCAATTGGAGTTTCTCTTTTCCGACACCAGGGAAAGTTGCGGTGTCAGCCACGCCAGTCTGCTTGTTTTGTGAGACAATTTCAAGAGTTGGCTCGCCACCTATATTGTGTCCGAGTGAATATGTCGCTCCTAATGTAAGCTCGTCTTTCTTGTTAAGCTTTGCTGTATATTGAATACCTGCGTCAAGCTTGTAGTTTCTGACCTCAGCACTATATCGTTTTGTCAGCGAGTTAGCATAAGTCTCAGAATAGCTGTTGACAACTGTTTTTGTATATTCGCCCCAAAGATATCCGATGTTGGCACCTATAGACAAACCACGGAACGGCTCCCAACCAGCTCCTAAATATACAATGTGGAGACCACCAGTTCCGTTGTAGGTGTTGTAAGCGGATGTGCCGTCCTGTTCTCCGCCGAGGTGCTGGGTTACAGAATAGTTGTAACCGATATTGGTGTAAGGCAAAATACCAAAGCTAACACCAACATGTTTGAAAGCACGGAAACCGGCAACAGCATATTCGAAGTCGGCATTGTTGGCATTGATTTTTCTGCCTCCCTCTTTAAAGTTTGTTATCTGACCAGACAATCCCATATCGAATATGAATGTCAGACTGTCAAGTTGCGAATATGAAGCTGGGTTCATGTGATTTATCTGGTTGCTCTCGTGGAATCCAAGCGACAAACCATTCATACCACGGTTAAATCCACTTGACTGTTCCGATAATTGTCCCAATCCAAGCTGGCTATATGGAGAGTTTGTTCCACTCTGTGCCATCGCATAGGTTGAAGCCGCCACTATAACGGCAATACTCATGAATTTCCTCATTTTATATATGGTAAATATGCTCGTTTTATTTTTTCTGTGCAAAAGTATTGAAAAAAATCGAAATAAACGCACGATAACTCGGAAATTAAGGTTATTTTTGCATCGTGAAAGAAATTAGAAGTATTTTAAGATATGTTTTGTTGGCGTTTTTGGTATTATTAACGGCCAACGCCAAAGCACAGACAACCGATTCTACAAAGGTAGATGAGATAGAGCAGAACCGTCAGGCATACTTTGACGGTCTAAAAGTTTATCTCCTGACATGTGGGCCCGGAAATGAGGCTTACTCTTTGTTTGGGCATACGGCTATACGCATATCGCAGCCAGAAAGAGGGCAAGACTTTGTTGTAAACTACGGAATGTTCTCATTCTCACAAGATTATTTCGTGTTAAGATTTGTATTTGGTATAACAGACTACCAGATGGGCATTTGTGATTATTGTTATTTTGAACAGGAATATAGGAGTGAGGGACGGTGGGTTTTTCAGCAAGAGTTAAATCTGACCAGTAGCGAGAAAGAGACCTTGTTGGCATCTATTGATGAAAACTATAAACCACAGAACAGGACTTACCGGTACAATTTCTTTTATAACAATTGCACAACAAAGGCACGTGACATTATTTTTGAAAACTTAAACGGCCAGATACTAAATCTCAACAAAGTTGACCGGGGTGTCAGTTTCCGCGATTTGTGCCATTCTAAGACATACGACCACAGGTGGTCGCAATTTGGCAACGATCTCCTGCTCGGTATAATGGCTGATATGCCTACTACCAGAAGCGGGCAACAGTTTTTGCCGGAAAACCTGATGCGGGATTTTTCCAAGGCCGTTGTTGCAGGCAACGGTAAGCGACAGAAATTGGTTAAGTCAGAAAGTTATATTGTTGAAAAGCAGACCGTAGTGCAAGAGACGTCCAGGAAAGACAGTCTCACCAGTCCACGTGCTTTGTTGACAGCAATTTCTGTTATTATAATAGCAATAAGCATTTTTGAAACACGTAACCGCAAGATATTGTGGTTCACAGATGCTATGTTGTTGATGATAACAGGTGCGGCAGGCATGATTCTGTTTTCCATGATATTTTCACAACACCCTACTGTAAGGATAAACCTGCAGATACTCGTATTGAATCCAATTTCGTTCTTTATGGCAATACCTTTAGCTTTGCAGGAACGTAAGAAGAGAACTTCGTGGTGGCATAAAGGCTACATTGCGTGCCTCGTTTTAGGCATCACTGGAGGTCTTTTTCAACATTATGCCGAAGGAATTTTAATTTTGGCATTATCTTTGCTTATAAGATACATAATAATTACGATGCTTTGCAACAGGCTTGCCAGTGTGCACGGGGCAGAAAACACAACTAAACAAAAATGAACAGATATTTAGCGATTATCATAGCTGCGCTGACAGCCACAGAAATGCAGGCTTTCCAACTTGCGCCACGACTTGTTGTAAACATTACCATTGACCAGCTGAGGTCAGATTATATGGAGGCTTTTGCGCCTCTGTATTGCAGCGGCGGATTGCGCAAGCTTATGGAACAGGGTGTTGTATATGACGCGGCAAGCTATCCGTATGCTCCCGTTGACAAAGCATCCGCTATAGCGACCCTATCTACTGGTACTACCCCGTACTATCATGGTATAGTATCGCGAAAATGGCTCGACCGCAACACGTTGCGTCCTGTATTTTGCATTGACGATCAACAGCATTTTCTTTCTCCCGCAAAACTCGTCTCTACAACTTTTGGCGACGAAATGAGGATAAGCAGCAACGGAAATTCTATTGTATATTCTGTGGCGGCAGATCCAGAGAGTGCCATTTTGTCGGCAGGACATGCCGCCGATGCCGCTCTATGGATTGACAGCAAGACTGGCAGATGGAGAACATCCACATACTATGGCGCGACACCTCCTGTATGGTTTAAGGCTTACACGAGCATAGAAACGCAAAACCGTAAAAGCAATGGTGTTACAAACGATGACGTGGTAGACATGTCACTTCAGGTGATAAAGTCGGCAGCCATGGGAAAAGACGAAGTCTCAGACCTTATAAACATTATTCTTTCCGCTACAAAAGAAGACAGACAACCTGTCAGCGACTGGAAGACCGAGATGGAAAGTGTCTACATGCAACTGTCCTGGCTGGTAGTGTTTCTCACAATGGAAGTGGAAAAAGA
>CABSIA010000065.1 GCA_902477645.1 uncultured Prevotella sp.
ATTAATTAACAATTTGAAATTGAGGACAATACAATCTTTCGACCGCTTATGATTAATAATCTTATTCAGAACGCATATATAAGGGTTTGGCGACGCAAAAGTACGCATGAGCGCATTCATAAGGATGCGTTTGGGAAAATTACTTACAATTCTCTGCGCGGCTGTCGACATTTCTTTCACTAACGTTAAGCTAAATATTTTGGCAGGTTGAGAACCTGCCCTCCCGGATTTGATATTCTTGCCAAACAGCAATATGGAGCTTTAATTTATAATAAGAACAGTGCCCCGGCTCGCAAGAGCCGGGGCACTGTTTATTATGCAAATTTTGTGTTTTGCTTGGATTAGAGCTGTGGACCAGCAGCTACGAGAGCCTTACCAGCCTCGTTGCCCTCGTACTTGGCGAAGTTCTTGATGAAGCGTGCGGCGAGGTCTTTAGCCTTCTCCTCCCACTTGCAAGCGCAGTCGTATGTGTCGCGTGGGTCGAGGATGTTAGTGTCAACACCTGGCAACTCTGTAGGAACAGTGAAGTTGAACATAGGAATCTGCTTTGTAGGTGCCTTGTCGATGTCACCGCTCAGGATAGCGTCGATGATACCACGTGTATCCTTAATAGAGATACGCTTGCCTGTGCCGTTCCAACCAGTGTTTACGAGGTAAGCCTTAGCGTTGTTGGCCTCCATCTTCTTAACGAGCTCCTCTGCATACTTTGTAGGATGCAACTCCAGGAATGCCTGGCCGAAGCAAGCAGAGAATGTAGGTGTAGGCTCGGTGATGCCGCGCTCTGTACCTGCCAGCTTAGCTGTGAAGCCAGAGAGGAAGTAGTACTTTGTCTGCTCTGGAGTCAGGATAGATACAGGAGGCAGAACTCCGAATGCGTCAGCTGAGAGGAAGATAACCTGCTTGGCAGCTGGTGCAGATGAACCTGGCTGGATGTTGTTGATGTGGTGGATAGGGTAAGAGACACGAGTGTTCTCGGTAACGCTCTTATCAGCGAAGTCAATCTTACCGTCAGCAGCAACTGTTACGTTCTCGAGAAGAGCGGCGCGCTTGATAGCGTTGTAGATGTCTGGCTCGCTCTCCTTGTCGAGGTTGATAACCTTAGCGTAGCAGCCACCCTCGAAGTTGAACACACCATTGTCGTCCCATCCGTGCTCGTCGTCACCGATAAGGCGGGGCTTTGGATCGGTAGACAGAGTAGTCTTACCTGTACCAGAGAGACCGAAGAAGATAGCTGTGTTTTCACCGTTCATGTCGCAGTTTGCAGAGCAGTGCATAGAAGCGATGCCCTTCAATGGGAGGAAGTAGTTCATCATAGAGAACATACCCTTCTTCATCTCACCGCCGTACCATGTGTTGATGATAACCTGCTCCTTGCTTGTTACGTTGAAGGCAACGCAAGTCTCAGAGTTCAGACCAAGCTCCTTATAGTTCTCAACAACAGCCTTAGAAGCGTTGTAGATAACGAAGTCTGGTTCGAACTCAGCGAGCTCCTCAGCTGTAGGACGGATGAACATGTTTGTTACGAAGTGTGCCTGCCAAGCTACCTCAACGATGAAACGGATAGCCATACGAGTGTCCTTGTTGGCACCGCAGAAACCGTCTACTACATAGAGGTTCTTGTTGCAAAGCTCCTTAACAGCGATGTCCTTAACAGTTCCCCAAACCTCCTGAGACATTGGGTGGTTGTCGTTCTTATATTCGTCAGATGTCCACCATACAGTGTCCTTAGAGTTCTCGTCCATTACGATGTACTTGTCCTTAGGAGAACGACCTGTGTAGATACCTGTCATAACGTTTACAGCGTTAAGCTCAGTGTTCTGACCTACCTCGAAACCTTCGAGACCTGCCTTTGTCTCCTCTTCAAACAACTGCTCGTAAGAAGGGTTGTGTGCAATCACAGTTGAACCAGTGATGCCATACTTTGTCAAATCTAATGTTGCCATTTTGTTTGTAAATGTATTAAAGATGTGAATATTATACGTTTTGTTTTGCGCCCAAGGTTTTCTTCCTTAAGCTTTTTCGACCGCAAAGGTAGCAAAAATTGTAGACATTACTTTCTTTTTGATGCCATAAAAATGTTATTATCTTATTTTTTTAGGTTAAAGAACTTAAAAATCAATATTTCCGCAATTTATTTGTAATTTAGAGTTGGCAAATGGTAAAAAGTATAACTCGATTTCTATCTAAGAAGCCAGTCTAAGGCTGAGACGATATGTATAGTCTTGCCACTTCCCGAGTGCAGCCAAATCTTCTGCAAAAGTGATGAAAATCCGATAACTACAGCTTCTTTGGCTTGTAAAATCCGATAAAATTAGAATTATTTAAGTCTAAACTCCGATAAAATGAAGATTTTATGGTTTTAAACTCCGATATTTCTAATATTTTTAGACGTTAAACTCCGATAAATACAATGCTAATATAGTTTAAGGTTTAGTCAAGGGGCCGTTTTTTCTATTATTTGTTTTGATATCCCACTCGTTTTCACTACCTTTTAATAAGGTAGGCTGCACTCAGGAATAAAAAGAAAAATTGCATTTTCCTTTTATATTCCATTCGTTTGCACTACCTTTGCAAACGAAAAGGCAAAATTATGGAAATCATCAACTTATCTGACACAAATAGTATTCTTGGACAGTATCTTTCGGAGATACGCGACAAGGATTATCAGCAAAACCGTCTGCTGTTTCGCAACAACATTATGCGTATAGGCGAGTATGAGGCGTTTGAAATATCAAAGCGGTTGGAATATGTCCGAAAGGAAGTTACCACGCCATTGGGTGCTGCCATGGTGAATGTTCCGAAAGACAAGATTTTGCTTGGTACAATATTCCGTGCCGGTCTGCCTTTCCATCAGGGTTTTCTGAATATCTTCGACCATGCAGGCAACGCGTTCGTTTCAGCCTATCGTGAATATACCAACGACGCGCATACAGAGGTTGGAATACATGTCGAATATCTTGCTACACCGAGCGTGGAGGAAAAGGTTCTTATTATTGCCGACCCAATGCTTGCCACGGGCGGAAGCATGGAGCTTGGCTATCAGGCTTTCTTGACTAAGGGCACTCCGAAACATATTCATGTGGCTTGCGTTATTGCTACTCCTGAGGGTGTTGAGCATGTCAAGAAAACATTCCCTGAAGATAAGACCACCATCTGGTGTGCAGCCATAGACCCAGGAATGAACGAGCATAAATATATTGTGCCGGGATTTGGCGACGCTGGTGATTTATGCTACGGTGAGAAAATATAAATATTAGGTTACACATATAATTGATATAATAGAAAAATGAATATCGAAAATCAGATATGCAGCTCGGTAATTGCTGCCATTAAGGAACTTTACGGACAGGATGTTGCTGCAAACATGGTGCAGTTGCAAAAGACCAAGAGTACTTTCGAGGGAAACCTGACACTTGTTGTTTTCCCATTCCTCAAAATATCTAAGAAGAAACCTGAAGATACCGCACAGGAGATTGGCGAATATCTTGCAGCCAACTGCAAGGCTGTCAGCGAGTTCAACGTGGTAAAGGGTTTCTTAAATCTTGTTGTGGCTCCTGCCGCATGGGTTGACCTTCTCAATGATATTCACGCTAATGAGAAGTTTGGAGAGAAAACTGTTACAGAAAACTCTCCATTGGTGATGATTGAATATTCATCGCCTAACACTAATAAACCTCTTCACCTCGGACACGTGCGCAACAACCTGCTTGGTTGGAGTTTGGCAAAGATTATGGAGGCTAACGGCAACAAAGTCGTAAAGACAAATATCGTTAACGACCGTGGTATTCATATCTGCAAGTCTATGCTCGCTTGGCTGAAGTGGGGTAATGGTGAGACACCAGAAACTTCGGGCAAGAAAGGTGACCACTTGATAGGTGACTATTATGTGGCTTTCGACAAGCATTATCGTGAGGAAATAGCAGAATTGAAGGCTCAGTATATGGCTGAGGGCATGGTTGACGAGGCTGCTACAGAAAAGGCTAAGGTTGAGGCTCCGCTGATAAAGGAAGCTCATGAGATGCTCGTAAAATGGGAGCACAACGATCCTGAGGTCCGTGCCCTTTGGCAGAAGATGAACAACTGGGTATATGCAGGTTTCGATGAGACATACAAGACTCTCGGCGTAAGTTTCGACAAGATTTATTACGAGTCTGACACATATCTTGAGGGTAAGGCAAAGGTTGAGGCCGGTCTCGAGAAGGGACTTTTCTTCCGTAAGGATGACAACAGCGTATGGGCCGACCTTACCAATGAGGGACTTGACCAGAAACTGCTTCTCCGCTCAGATGGCACAAGTGTTTATATGACTCAGGATATCGGCACTGCCGATATGCGTTTCCGTGATTTCCCTATCGACAAGATGATATATGTTGTGGGCAACGAGCAGAACTACCATTTCCAGGTGTTGTCTATACTTCTCGACCGCCTTGGCTTCAAGTGGGGTAAAGAGCTTGTTCACTTCTCGTACGGTATGGTGGAGTTGCCAAACGGAAAGATGAAGAGCCGTGAGGGAACCGTTGTTGATGCCGACGACCTTGTTGCCGCTATGATTGCCGATGCCCGCAAGACTTCTGACGAGCTTGGCAAGTTCAATGATATGACCGAGGCTGAGAGGCAGGAGATAGCCCGTGTTGTTGGTCTCGGTGCTTTGAAATACTTCATTCTGAAGGTTGACGCGCGCAAGAACATGCTCTTCAACCCGGAGGAGTCTATCGACTTCAACGGCAATACTGGTCCTTTCATCCAATATACCTACGCCCGTATCCGCTCTATCATGCGTAAGGCTGCAGCTGAGGGAATTGTCATGCCTGAGGCTCTCGGTGCGGATGCTACTTTGAACGAGAAAGAGACAGACCTTATCCAGAAGCTGAATGACTTTGGCGCAGCTGTGGCGCAGGCCGGCGTAGACTATAGTCCGAGCGGCATTGCCAACTACTGTTATGAGCTGACAAAGCAGTTCAACCAGTTCTACCACGACTACAGTATCCTCAACGCCGCCGACGAGAGGCAGAAGATGGTTCGTCTTGTATTGGCGGCCAACGTTGCCAAGGTCATCAAGAACGGCATGGAGCTTCTTGGCATAGAGGTGCCAGAGAGAATGTAAATTATAAATGTCCATTTGTGGAAATACTGAATAACCCACCAGAATACCGTCACGACACTGTGCTTCCATTGCCACTGGCAGTGGAAGCCAATGCGTGGGCTGTCGATGCGGCATGCAGCGGCAATCCGGGACCTATGGAGTATCAGGCGATAGACCTTCAGACGGGAGCTCAGGTGTTTCATTTCGGACCGATGCATGGCACTAACAACATCGGCGAGTTCCTCGCCATTGTGCATGCCTTGGCACTTATGGAAAAGCAGGGCATAAAGGGCAAAGCTATATATTCCGATTCTTACAACGCCATATTGTGGGTTCAGAAGAAACAATGCAAGACTAAACTTGCCCGGACTCCCCAGACCGAAAAACTCTTCCAGATTGTTGCCCGTGCCGAATATTGGCTCCGTACGCATAATGTTCAGACACGCATTATGAAATGGGAAACAAAACAGTGGGGTGAGGTCCCTGCCGATTTTGGAAGGAAATAAGATATATCCAAATATAAAAGCCAAAGTTTGTAAGTAAACTTTGGCTTTTATATTTGGATGATGTTCTTTTAAATGTCATCTAAATCATTTTGGATTTTGTTCTCTACATTTTGAGAATCTCTATATCTAATCACGACTACTCCTTCAAGTCTAGTTGATTTTTGAATAGAAAGTTCTATATCTCCACCTTTTGGTTCCCACACACTACCATATACTACCTTCCCGTCGTATAATTCATACATTAAATCAGTGTTGGAATCAGAAAGTGCAGGATTACTTTCTTTTGAGAAAGAAGGTTCTCCATATTTTTTGCTATATAAATCTTTATAATAGTCATAAGTGTCAACAAGAATATTCCATTCTTTATTCGGGTCAAAAAAGACATTAACCGAAAAAACGTTTGTTCCATTGTCCGTAGCAATTACTATAATGGTTGACTGACGACCTGTAAAATTTCCAGTAAAGAAAGCGGTGTTGTTCTCTCGTTTAATAGGCGTAAATCCTTTTTCTTTTAGTTTCTGGCAGAATTCCGTCATACTGCCTTCAATTGGAATACCTTTAAACGATAGGTGTTCTTCTGCCATAACGTTTATGGCAATAAAAATTGCTGCTAATACAACTAAAATTTTCTTCATATCTAATTGCGTTTATTGGTTACTTGTGGTTAGTATTTTGAAATCATCAATGGATAGTTTGTCTATTGAAACAAGCCATTCAAGATAAGTAGTGTCATCTTTTATATCGTTGAATTTCTGTCCCTTATATTTTCCAAAATCAATTATCCTTTCTGTTATAGATGTATCTGAAGATTTTTCTACATCTGGATATAACATTTTCAGTTCCTCAAAATCAATTTTGAAAAACCTATCTGTTGTTTCTAACCAATTAAGATATTGATAATCTAACTTATATATATCCCCGAATGATTTTCCTTTGTATTTTCCAAACATAAGAATATCGTCAGCTTTGTGAATTGGAAATATTTCATCAAGTGATGCACCAGGAACATCTATCAGAACCCATTCTCCACATCCTGCACATGGAATTTCTTCATCTTCTATGTCTGGATAACAATCTTGCCTATAAGTATCATCTGGCTTCCCATTCATAAAGCATTTTCCATATGCTTTACCATATCTTCCACGTGGTTTTACCACTTCTACTAAAAATGTTCTATCCTGATTGGGGTCTATACGCCTCTCTTCATCAGAAAACTGTGCATATCTCAAGCTGCATCGTTTCACTAAAAATGGAGTTCGTTTACCTATATTGTAATAGATATTAAATATGTTATCGCGTGGGTACATAAAGGTTCGTGTTAATAATCAGTTTTGGAATGGTCTACCACATCCGAATGCAAAAATACAACTATTTTCACAATTATCTGCATCATAACAAATAAATCTGCATCATTTGGGGCGTAAATGATGCAGATTACTATGAAATGATGCAGATATTAGGATAGAATCCCACTTCTTAAAGATTTCTTTTAGTGGGAGTATAAGTCCCTCTTCGAGGAACATGTAGTGTGCATGGTTTTCTACCCACAACTGCACAGCTTCGCTGTTTGTAGTGGGTTTCGCATAGACGTGTCCCTTCAGGACACTGCTTAACTTACCCACAAATGCTCAATGAGCACTCTTGCGCCAATTATTATAAGTACTATACCACCAATAAGCTCGGGCTTTAGACGTTTCTCGATACCTTTACCAAACTTTACGCCGAGGAGGTTGCCGACGATGCTGAAGAGGAAAGAGACAATGCCGATGATGCTGATTGGGATAGAGATAGTTGATATGGACGAATAGCCTAAACAGGCGAAGGAGATGCCGACGGCAAGGGCATCGATACTTGTCGCTACGGCAAACAATAGTTGGGTTTTCAGTTTGCGTGGATTGAAATGCCGCTCCTCTTTTTCTGTCTCAAAAGATTCCTTTATCATTCTGCCGCCAAGGAAAGCCAAGAGAGCAAAGGCTATCCAGTGGTCGTAGGCTTCTATATAAGATTGGAAAGAGCTTGTACACAGCCATCCAGCCAATGGCATCAGAGCCTGGAACAGTCCGAAGAAAAATGCCACTGCCGTCAGCACACGCCACTCTATACGGCGCAACAATACACCGAATACGATTGAGACCGTGAAGCAGTCCATGGCAAGAGCCACTGCGAGAAAAAGAATATCGATGTTGGTCATTGTGAGGTTTTAAGGTTTTGAGGATTGTAGGGCCGCTATGTATAGCGGCCGCAATTAAACCGTAATTAACGTTTCTCAATCATCCATAATATGTCTTATTGCTTGCGGCCGCTATACATAGCGGCCCTACACAGTTAATACAGCAGCACAAGTCCTGCGAATGCTGCAAAGCAAATCATCTTTATAGGGTTTATTTTCAGGCAATATGTGCCGTAGAATGTGGCGGCGAAGAGGGCTGTGCTTATGCAGAACTGCCATGGACTTTGTGCGGGGGTGCCAAAGTTTTCTTTGTTCATGAGCAGCAGGGCTGCGGCGGCAAGCAATCCCACTACCGTAGGGCGCAATCCGATGAATATGCTTTGCACAACAGGCGTGTTCATGTACTTCATAAACATTTTGCTTATCAGTATCATCAGCACAAACGACGGCAGCACCAGGGCAAATGTGGCAGTCGCAGAGCCGAGTATGGCCATGGTATCGCTCATGCCGGCGTTGTGTATGGCTGTGTATCCGCAGTAGGTTGCGGAGTTTATGCCTATCGGCCCCGGTGTCATCTGCGATATTGCCACTATGTTTGTAAACTCAGCCGTGGTGAGCCAGTGATGCTGTGTTACGGTCTGGGTCTGAATGAGCGACAGCATGCCATATCCTCCGCCGAAGCCGAAGATGCCTATCATAAAGAATGTGTAGAAAAGCTCAAGAAATATCATGTTTATTCGGTAGCCTTTATGAATTGTCCGTAGATATAGCCTCCCAGTCCGGCGGCAATGATTATGTATATCGGGTTTACTCCCATGGCATAAATCAGTCCGGCCGCAGCTATTGGAATCCAACAGTTGCCCAGCCCGATTTTTGCGCTTTTTGCAAGGTTGAACGTGGGTGCTGCTATAAGTGCGACCACGGCAGGTCTTATGCCACGGAACATTGCCGCTATCCATGGCACGTCCATGAAGCGGTGGAAGAACAGGGCTATGATGAGAATTATCAGGAAGGAGGGCAATGCCGTGCCGAGAGTCGTGCACAATGCGCCACGTCTCTTCTTCAGCTTATAGCCTATGAAAGTGCTGATGTTTATGGCGAACACTCCCGGGCAACTTTGCGCCACGGCTATAAGGTCGAGCATTTCCTCATGGGTTGCCCATTTGTGCTTGTTCACCACCTCTTCCTCGATGATTGGTATCATGGCATATCCGCCGCCGAGGGTAAAGGCACCGATCTTGAAGAATGTCTTGAAGAATGTCCAGTACATTTTGAGGAGTAGAAAAGCCTCACCCCCAACCCCTCCCCAAAAGGGAGGGGAGTGGTATGACTTGTGAGGGTTAGGCATTTGTTTTTATTATTTAACCTCGTCCGTAAAAGTAATCACTCCCCTCCCTTTTGGGGAGGGGGCAGGGGTGAGGCTGCCTTATTTACTTCTGCCTCTCTATCCACTTGCGCGCATTGGCAAAAGCCTCTATCCACGGAGTAATCTCGTCGTTGGCATGTTCTGCCTGCTGCCAACCGAGCTGCCATGGGAATATGGCTCTCTCAAGGTGTGGCATCATGGCGAGGTGACGGCCGTCGGCCGAGCATATACCCGCAACGTCGAAGTCAGAGCCATTAGGGTTGCCAGGATAGCCTGAGTAGTTGTATTTGGCAACCACATTGTATTTGTCCTCACCCTCAGGCAGCTCAAAGCGTCCTTCGCCGTGAGCCACCCATATACCGAGTTTGCTTCCGCTCAGCGATCCAAACATCACGCTGTTGTTCTGTGGTATGGCGAGTGAGAGATATGTGCTCTCAAACTTGTGCGAGTTGTTGTGGCACATTCTTGTGCGCTTTCCGTGCTCGGGGTTAATGAGGTTCAGCTCAACCATTAGCTGGCAGCCGTTGCATATACCGAGTGAGAGGGTGTCCTTGCGGGCATAGAACTTGTCGAGAGCCTCCTTAGCCTTGGGGTTGAAGAGGAATGCGCCAGCCCATCCCTTTGCCGAGCCAAGCACGTCGGAGTTGGAGAAGCCGCCGCAGAACACAATCATGTTGATGTCCTCGAGAGTCTCACGTCCGTTGATGAGGTCGGTCATCATCACGTCCTTAACGTCGAATCCTGCAAGATACAGAGAGTAGGCCATCTCACGCTCGCCGTTGGTGCCCTTCTCGCGTATTATGGCAGCCTTTATGCCGCTTGGAGTGCGGCGGTCAGGATTTGCCTTATATTGGGCAAGCTTGCCGGTGAAGTTTGCGTTGTAGCAAAGCTCAACAGGCTGCTGGCTGTAGTTGCTGTAGCGCTCCTTTGCCATGCCGTTCATGCTCTGCTTGCGGTCGAGCAGATAAGATGTCTTATACCACTTGTCGCGCAGGGCGTTGATGTCGAAGTCGTGGCTCCATTCGCCCTTAACAACAGTAAGTGTGCGGCTATTAGGAACTGGATAACCAATCTTGGCGAAGCCGACACCGTTGTCCTCAAGGAACGCCATAAGCTCATCCTTGTGCTTGTCTGAAACCTGAATTACAACACCTGGGTTCTCTGCCATAAGGTTCTTTACAACGTCATCGCCTGCAAGGTTGTGCAGGTTGATGTGCAGGCCACCGTTGACGTTGGCAAATGTCATCTCAAGAAGTGTGGTGAGCAGACCGCCTGCCGATATATCGTGACCTGCCATTATCCATCCGCGGCGTATCAGCTCCTGCACGGCGTTGAAACAGTCGGCAAAATATTCCGGGTTCTTAACCGTAGGCACGTCGCTGCCCACTTTGCCAAGGCTCTGTGCGAAAGCCGAGCCGCCAAGACGCTGCTCGTCGAAGCTGAAGTCGATGTGGTAGAGGCTTGAGTTCTTGTCGTTTACAACAACTGGCGACACCACTTTTCTTATATCCTCAACCTCTCCGCCGCTTGTCACGATTACGGTTCCCGGGGATATAATCTTCTCGCCGTTAGGATATTGTTGCGACAGCGACAGCGAGTCTTTGCCGGTAGGCACGTTTACGCCGATGGCACAGCAGAAATCGCTCAACGCCTCAACAGCCGCATACAGGCGCGCATCCTCGCCCTTCTGCGAGCGGCAAGGCCACATCCAGTTAGCCGAAAGGCTTATGTTCTCAATTGGTGAGGGATTATTCCTGTCAACAGCCATTGGCGCCCATACGATGTTGGTAAGCGACTCTGCCACCGAGAGCACGCTGCCCGCCTCCGGACTTGCCAGTCCTGCCTGCGGAGCGTGGCCGAGAGCAGTGGCAATGCCTTTGCGTCCGCGATAGTCGAGAGCCACCACGCCGCAGTCGCTCAGCGGCAGCTGCAATTGTCCCTGACACTGCTGGCGCGCCACCTTGCCTGTCACCGAGCGATCAACCTTGTTGGTCAGCCAGTCCTTGCAGGCCACGGCTTCAAGCTGCAGCATGCGCTCAGCGTATGCGTCAATGTCAGAAAGTGAATATGTTGTGTTTTCGTATGTGCGCTCTACGGTCTCATCTATCATAACAGTGACAGGCGAGTGCCCGAACATTTGTGCCACGTCGAGGTCGAAAGGCTTCTTGCCGTCTGCCTGTACAAAGCTGAAGTGGGCGTCGCCGGTAGTCTCGCCGACAACGTACATCGGGGCACGCTCGCGCTCGGCTATTTTCTTTACATGCTCAAGATGCTTCTCGTCTATCAGCAATCCCATGCGCTCCTGCGACTCGTTGGCGATAATCTCCTTTGCGCTCAGAGTCTTGTCGCCTATAGGCAGCTTGGCCATGTCAATCTCGCCGCCACACTCCTCAACAAGCTCCGACAGACAGTTCAGGTGTCCGGCCGAGCCATGGTCGTGTATGCTCACCACGGGGTTGTTGTCCTCCTCCACGAGAGCCCTGACGAGGTTATATGCGCGCTTCTGCATCTCGGGGTTGGCACGCTGAATGGCATTTAGCTCAATGCCGTTGCTGTAGCGTCCGGTGTCAACCGACGATACAGAGCCGCCGCCAAGACCTATGCGGTAGTTGTCGCCACCTACGACAACTACCTTGTTGCCCTTCTGAGGCTCTTTCTTCAGACAGTCACGCTTGGTTCCGTAGCCCACGCCGCCGGCAAGCATTATCACCTTGTCGTATGCGTATTTCTCGCCATTCTCCTGATGCTCGAATGTAAGCAGCGAACCGGTGATGAGCGGCTGTCCGAACTTGTTGCCGAAGTCGCTCGCGCCGTTAGATGCCTTTATCAGTATCTGCTCGGGGCTTTGATACAGCCACTTCCTTACGGGCAGAATGTCTTCCCAGTCACGGGCCTTGTCTGCGTTGCCGTTGTCATCAGCAAGGCGAGGGTAAGATGTCATATATACGGCTGTTCCGGCAATAGGCCACGAGCCTACGCCGCCGCCCATACGGTCGCGTATCTCACCGCCCGTACCCGTAGCGGCACCGTTGAAAGGCTCCACTGTAGTCGGGAAGTTGTGGGTCTCGGCCTTCAGCGAGATAACGCTCTCTATGTCCTTCACCTTGAACCAGTCGGCTGTTGACTGGTCGGCAGGGGCGAACTGCTCAATGACAGGTCCCTGTGCAAAGGCCACGTTGTCCTTGTATGCCGACAGGATTTTTCCCGGATGCTCCTTGGTGGTCTTCTTAATCATTGCGAAGAGCGAGCTTTCCTTTTCCTGTCCGTCAATTATGAATTTTCCGCCGAATATCTTGTGGCGGCAGTGCTCAGAGTTAATCTGTGCGAAGCCGAATATCTCGGAGTCGGTAAGCGGGCGCCCGTTTTGCTGCTCAATCTTGTGCAGATACTCCATCTCCTCCGGCGACAGTGCCAGCCCCTCTTCCTCGTTAAACTTCTCGAGGTCGCTGACAAGCTTTATCGGCTCAGGAGAGTGGTTTATTGTAAAAATGCTCTGGTCGAGACCTTTGTACATTCTCTGCAGCATGGTGTCGTGTTCGGCATCCTCAGACGCTACGGGGAAATACTCCTCAATACGCAAAATGCCATCAAGTCCCATGTTTTGGGTAATCTCAACGGCATTCGTACTCCATGGTGTCACCATCTCACGGCGCGGACCCACAAAGAAACCGTCAAGTTTCTCTGCGTCTACCTTCACTGCATCGCCGAAAAGCCAGCAAAGCTCGCTGATCTCATCCCGACTGGGCTTATGGTTAATCTCAGTCGCAATCACATTCTCCTTTGGAGTCTTAAAGAACAGAATCATATAACAATCTTTTATTTATCGATAAATATTTTGTCTTTTCACTATAGTTTTGAGGCATAGGCAGATGCGTTGTCGTGCAGCGCCGCCTTTCCGTCTGCAAAGGTAGTGCAAAAATTCGATTAAGCGAAGAGAATACAAATGTATTTGCATTCTTGAGCGTGAGAATTTTATCTAAACGAATGGAATAACAAAACAAATACGAAGTTTTTGTTTTGTTATTCCTGAACCGATGGAGCAGCGAGAGCAATGCCAAGCTTGCTTGAGCATTGCCGAGTCGTGACAGAGGTCGGCGATGCCAATGCAGCCTGCCTTATCCAAAAGTAGTGCAAAAATTCGATTAAACGAAGAGAATAAACAAGATTGCGTTATTTGAGAATATTGATGTGACAAATGGTATTTCATGAGCGTTTCACCAAGGTGACTTACTCGTTTCACCAAGGTGACTCACTCATTTCACCAAGGTGACTCACTCGTTTCACCTTGGTGAAACGTCATGGTTGGCCTTGTTTTTACAATTGTCATATCCGTTTCATGCAGGTTTTTATTCATTTAAAGCTGGGGATGGGGATGGCAGTAAGATAATCTATGTTTTTTTTGTTTTCTTCTATTTCTTGTTTGCTGCAGAAGGCGTAATTTTGCGGCAGGAAATAACTAAATAAAAACAATACAACCAACTATGGAAACAATAAACAGAAAATTTGTGTATTTCATCTGTCTCGTATCTGCTATGGGCGGACTTCTCTTTGGCTACGACTGGGTGGTGATAGGAGGCGCCAAGCCGTTCTACGAGCTTTATTATCAGATTGACGCCAGTCCGTCGCAGCAGGGGCTGGCGATGACTATCGCCCTGGTAGGGTGTCTGATTGGTGCTATGCTCTGTGGTACGCTTGCTGACCGTATCGGACGCAAGAAACTTCTTGTGGTGTCAGCCTTGATATTCTTTTTCTCGGCGATAGCAACGGGTATTGCCGATACGTTTAATACCTTTTTGGTCGCCCGCTTTTTTGGAGGTATCGGCATAGGTGTGGCATCAGGTCTGTCACCTATGTATATCGCTGAGGTAGCTCCTTCTTCCGTACGCGGACGGTTGGTGTCGCTCAATCAGCTCGCCATTGTCTTGGGAATTTTGGCAGCACAAATCACCAACTGGCTCATTGCTGACCCAATTCCAACCTCTTTTACTTCTGCCGATATTGCGTCATCTTGGAATGGGCAGATGGCATGGAGGTGGATGTTCTGGGCTGCGGCTTTCCCGGCGGCTGTTTTTTGTGTGATGGCTTGCCTCATCCCGGAAAGCCCCCGCTGGCTGGCGATGAAGAACCGTGAGAAGGATGCTTTCTGTATATTAAATAAAATAGGCGGAGAGGAGTATGCACAAGGTGAGTTGCATGCAGTGCAAGAGGCTCAGGCAAATGATGTCTCGCAGGCGGGATTGAAAACGTTGTTCAGCAAACCTTATCGCAAGGTGCTGCTGATAGGTGTGGTTATCGCATTCTTCCAGCAGTGGTGCGGCACCAATGTCATTTTCAATTATGCACAGGAGATATTCCAGTCGGCGGGCTATGCCATCGGCGACGTATTGTTCAATATTGTGGTGACAGGTATCGCCAACGTTCTCTTCACCCTCGTGGCTATCCGCACCGTGGACAAGTGGGGACGCAAGGCTCTGATGAAGTTGGGTGCAGGCGGACTGTGTGTCATATATCTCGTTTTGGGTGTCTGTTACTTCTTCCAGATTACGGGAGTCTTTATGATTGTCTTGGTCGTGGCAGCCATTGCCTGCTATGCGATGACGCTGGGACCAGTGACGTGGGTGTTGCTGGCTGAGATATTCCCCAACCGTGTGCGTGCCGTAGCTGTGGCTACAAGTACTTTTGCCCTTTGGGTGGGGAGTGCGACACTTACCTATACATTCCCTTTGCTCAATGTCGCCTTGGGCAGCTATGGCACATTCTGGATTTATAGTGCTGTTTGTCTGGCTGGCTTCCTCTTCGTATGTCTAAATCTGCCTGAGACAAAGGGCAAGTCGCTCGAAGAACTGGAAAAGGAGCTGATTAAGTAAGTGAAGAATGAAGAGTGAAGAATTCAATAGTTTTAGAAACAAATAAAATCAATATAGAATATGGTAAAAGTTTGGAGAGAGACAGTGGTGATTCCTACTTACGAGATAGGAGCGGCTGAGAAAAATCCTATTTTCTTGGAGAAACGGGTTTATCAGGGGTCAAGCGGTGTGGTTTATCCTTATCCTGTCGTTGAGAGTATCAGCGACGAGAAGGTTGATAAGGAGTGGCATGCCGTGTGGCTGGAGAATGAGTATATC
>CABSIA010000066.1 GCA_902477645.1 uncultured Prevotella sp.
AGACGTTCGACCCGAAGTAATTCGATATGTTGTCGAGTCCTACCAGCTT
Organism: uncultured Prevotella sp.; assembly: GCA_902477645.1. Classification (GTDB taxonomy): domain Bacteria; phylum Bacteroidota; class Bacteroidia; order Bacteroidales; family Bacteroidaceae; genus Prevotella. The sequence goes on from CABSIA010000066.1 coordinate 50, forward strand.
GTGCTCAACACAATTATATAATATAATGGCTATGACACCGTCTCGCTTAAGTCCAATTTCGTTAATAGCAATCTCTGCTGTCTGAAGTGCATGGAGGATGGGGTTTAAGCCGAAAACATCCCTTTGGATTTTGTCTTCCGACAAAGCTTTAGTTATATATGAGTGAAGTTTCCGCTCATCATCTGGCATCACGCTCTCTCCTACAGCAGCCTTCAGTCTTGACAAAATTTCTGCCGCTTCGTTTCTCTCTTCAGCCGTAAATTCAAATAAATGCTCCATAAGCGTAAAAATTTTGTGCAAAGATAAATGTTTTTAATCAAATAATTTTCTCTTTTCAAGAAAAGTAACTATATTTGTTCCATATTTACCAAATTTATGTTATTAACAACTATGTTTACAGAAAAAGATTTAAAACAAATTGCCGGCCGCGGCATGACCGAACAGCAGGTCGCCACGCAGCTGGAACAGATAGCCGAGGGATTTCCCTTCCTGAGACTTGAGGCAGCGGCAAGTGCCGGAAAAGGTGTTGTCGTTGTAAGCGAAGAGGAGAAAAAACAAAAGATTAAGGAGTGGGAGAACTACAAGAGCGAGGGACATACGATAGTGAAATTTGTTCCTGCCTAAGGAGCCGCAAGCCGTATGTTCAAAAACATATTCGGTTTTTTGGATGCCGAATACGATGTTCCTACAACAGATTTTGAGAAAGAATTTTTTGACAATCTGAAAAACTTCGCATTCCACAAGGAACTTTGCGGAAAATGCAAGGACAACGACGGCTGCTGTATGAAAACTCTCAAGGAGGAGGGGAAATATAAGGCTGTCGTAAAGAATTTGCTCGACAAATCAGGACTCAACTATGGCCAGTTGCCTAAAGGGTTGCTTCTGTTCCACAACTACGGGGATGGTCCGCGCACACCGATGGAAGAGCATCTTGTAGAGGCTGCGCTATATGCGAATTCAAGTGGTGTGGCAAATGTTCATTTTACAGTCTCTCACGAGCATCTGCCTTTATTCATGGCTAAGGTAGAGGAGAAAAAACATATTTACGAAGAGAAGTTTGGTGTAAAATTCAACATAAGTTTCTCTGAGCAGAAACCTTCTACAGATACTATTGCCGCCAACCCAGACAACACTCCGTTCCGCAATGAGGATGGCTCGTTATTGTTCCGTCCGGGTGGCCATGGCGCATTGATTCAGAACCTCAACGACATAGATGCCGATGTTGTTTTCATCAAGAATATCGACAACGTGGTGCCCGACCGTCTGAAAGACACTACCGTAGAGTGGAAAAACATCATCGCAGGCATTCTCGTTGAGAAACAGGCAAAGGCTTTCGAATATCTTCGCCTGTTGGACAGCGGTTGCTGCAACCACGAGAAACTTGAGGAGATTATCCATTTTGTTCAGCGTGACCTCTGCTGCCGCAAGAGCGACATCAAGGAACTTGAGGATGCTGACCTCGTTATTTATCTGCGCAAGAAGCTCAACCGTCCGATGCGTGTTTGTGGTGTCGTTAAGAATGTCGGCGAGCCTGGCGGCGGCCCGTTCCTTACATATAACCAAGACGGCACAGTAAGCCTGCAGATTCTTGAGAGCAGCCAGATTGACACCAACAACGGGGAATACGTCAAGATGTTCCAAAACGGCACACACTTCAACCCTGTTGACCTCGTTTGTGCGACTAAGGACTATAAGGGCAACCGTTTCAACTTGCCTGACTTTGTCGACAAGTCAACTGGTTTCATCAGCTCAAAGAGCAAGAATGGCAAGGAGCTGAAAGCCCTCGAGTTGCCAGGTCTTTGGAATGGTGCCATGAGCGACTGGAACACAATTTTCGTAGAGGTTCCACTCGAAACCTTCAACCCTGTGAAGACCGTCAACGACTTGCTGCGTGACCAGCATCAGTAAAAATTGAATTATCCAAAAGCTATAATTTATTAAATACAAGCGGTTTCATAATGAATTGAAGCTGCTTGTATTGTTATAAAATAATTATTTCGCTATCTTTCCATACATCTACATAATCATTCTTAACATACTCATCAAAGTCTGATACCGCTTGTTTAATTATTTTTTTATCTTTATCCTCTCTAAACATGGAACACGATGATGCTTCATTTTCATTACAATACTTTGGATTCCCGCATTTCTTGTATAGCTTGCAGAAGAAATTGTCCATAAAGTCTAAAGCTTGCCATTTGCATAATTGACAGTCTTTCTTTAAATAGCCATCATTCCAGGCCTTTGCTTTTCCTGCCATATAAAAGCCACCGCAATTAACGAAGTAAGGTATGCTGCCATTGTAAGGTAAACTTATTTCGTATATTCCTTTTCGGATGTGATTGTAGTTTTTGCATGTATAGTTTTCCCTGTCAACATAACTTTTCAAGCTTGGAAACAAAATGTATTTTTGAAAAAGGCGCACAATATTGTCTGTAAGGAATACTTTACGTTTGAAATTGAATAAACGCACCATATTGCATTCTTTTATCAATGTAGAATTTATAATGTTTATGATGTCTTCTTCTGAATGTATCTCAAATTCGATAATTCGAATGCCTGAATTTATTTTTTCTTGACTACATTCATGTGTTACGAAAATTTCTATAAAAATTGGATTAGCTGGACTTTTTGAGTTTTCGCAAAGCAAATCTGCTATAAACCCCTCATATCCTTTTTCCTTTGTACATTTGGAATAGTATTTTTTCAAATCATATTTTACCGTCGTTTTTCTTTGACAATCTTCTTTTGAATAAAAATTGCAACTTTCATGTATACTACATTTCTCGTTGATGTTCATTTCCAGTATGATAGAAGAATGTTTATTAAACCAATCCATTATCATTAATTCTGCAACGGAATGCAAATAGCTGTCATAAGAACATTTATCTGTCTTATGTGCAAAATGCCATTGGCGGATGCTCCCTCGTTTGGTTATCATTTCCTTATGGCAGTGCGGACATAAAAATTTTTCACCATCCCTATTAACAGTGTGTTGTATATTAACAAGGCAACCGTTGATATCAAGGGCAAAATGCTGATATCGATGTGAATGTAGCATATAGTTCTTGATTTAATATACTCCTTCTTTTTCTCGAATTACTCCAATATAATCTTCTGTTGTAGATGCCTTTTGTACTACTATTTGGTCAAAATTTTTTCTTCCTACTAGTAATTGACCGTTTGAGAAAATATAAAGAAAAACATTCTTTAAGGTCTTTTTGTAAATAGGCTTTTTATCCTTGTTTATAACTTTAACCTTTACCTTATATTTATCTGTTATGATATAATCTGGAGTTATTGATTTAAAAGTCATGATTACGTTTTCATAAATTTGTCCTTCAATGTCTAGATATGCAACATGTCTCATAACTTCCATGTCAGTTAGGGGCATGACAGTTTCAGGTTCTTTTTGTGCAAATGTTAATGATATGCTCATAAGCAAGACTAATATCATTAATGTTTTTTTTACTTTGATAACGGTTTTAAAATTTATACTTTTCATATTAATTGTGTTGTTTAATGATACAAAAAAAGCGCAGACAATCGCCATACGCTTCACGGTTCACCACAAACCACAACTAAATATGGGAAGTCTGCGCCCGTATTCGGGTGCATTCCCAATATTAGCTGTTGCTCTTTACTTACGGTGGTGATTGTGAAGCTATTGAGCACGATATGTCTTGGATTGACATCATCAATCCGTTTGCAAAAGTACGAATAATATTTGAAATAAGACATGTGAATTAAAAAAATGTACTTAATTTCATGTTTTTTATAGTAAAAACAAAATAAAGACATAAAATTCATCTTTATGCGAATTTTCTTGATTAAAAATTTGCATTATCAATAATTATTAGTATCTTTGCAGCAACAGAATCCGCCACGCTTCCCATCTGAACAGCGAACCAGGGCGGGTCTTTTGCTTTATATGGGTACACTAAGATTATATATTAAACAGGCTCTTTCTATTTCAGAGCAAATAGAACTGCTACAAAATAGGGGATTAAGCATAGCTGATACTTTTAAGGCTTCGAAATTCCTTGGAGAAGTTAGCTATTTTCGTTTTGTTCAGTACCTTCGACCAATGGAGGCTAATAAAATAACGCATCAATTCAAGCCGAATAGTCGGTTTGAGGATGCTGTGGGGCTTTACGAATTTGATACAGAGTTACGAGATTTGATATTTAAGGCTATTCAACGTTTGGAAATAGCTTTACGCACAAAGATTATACAGGAATTCTCCTTAGCACATGGACCATTCTGGTTCTTCGATACAAATCTTGCAGACGATGAACACAAGTTTATTGAAAATATGAATTCAATAGACAGGGAACTTCAACGCAGCAAGGAAGAGTTTATCAAAGAACATACGCGTAATTATGACAAACCAACTTTTCCTCCAGCATGGAAAACTCTTGAACTGGTATCGTTTAGCACTCTTTCAAAGCTCTATTACAATTTTGGAGACAAGAAGTTGAAAAAACGTGTCGCCAGGCAGTTCAACTTACCACAACATGAAGTATTGGAAAGTTGGATGCGTAGCATCACTGTACTAAGAAACTATTGTGCCCATCATTCCCGCCTTTGGAATCGTTATCTCACTAATGCACCTCAAATGAGTGCTTCATTACGTGGGGCATGGGTTAACATTGATGGAGTTGATGCAAATAAAGTTTATGCTGTTATCTGTTGTATTGCATATTGGCTCGACTCCATGAATTATGGCATTGATTTCAAGAATAATCTGAAAGTTTTGCTATCCGCTTATCCGCAAGTTGATCCATCAGCAATGGGATTTCCCAATAATTGGAGATCTGAACCTTTATGGAAATAGATTCTGACAATTCTGTAACTTTGCTCTCAATTTAGAACATTGGATATGAATCAGAAACCGACGGAGCGTCTTTGGAACGCTGATTATATAAAAGTGATGATGACGAATTTCTTTCTTCACTTCGCTTTCTATTTGCTTACACCGCTGTTGCCTCTCTATTTGAGCGAGAGATTTGGAGCTGGCAAGGATATGATAGGTCTTGTGTTGAGCGGCTATATGGTGTCGGCACTTTTGGTGCGGCCGTTTAGCGGCTATTTTGTCGACACTTTCTCACGCAAGCGTGTGCTGATGGTTTGTCTTGTGGTATTCTTTGTCTTTTTTGCCGGTTATATAGCGGCGGGCACTCTTCTGATGTTTGCCATTTGCCGCACGTTGCATGGTGCTCCGTTTGGCGCGGTCACAGTGGCTAACAACACATGTGCGATTGACGTGCTGCCGTCGTCGCGCCGCAACGAGGGTATCGGGCTTTACGGACTTTCGAACAACATCGCCATGGCTGTCGCGCCGTCTGTCGGTATATACATTCATAATGCCTCTAGCTCATACGGCATACTGTTTTGGCTTGCTCTGGCATGTGCCGGCTGTGCTGTGCTGGCAGGCTCACGTGTGAATCTACCAGAAAAAGAATTAAAGAAGGGATGCCCTAAACTCTCTTTCGACCGTTTCTTCCTCACAAGGGCGTGGCTGCTGGCAATTATTGTTGCGTTTATGAGTTTCGGATGGGGCGTACTGAGCAATTATCTGGCAATCTACGGCAAGGAGGAGCTTGGAATAACCAGCGGCACAGGTACATATTTTGCAATTCTCTCATGCGGCCTGTTTGTCTCGAGACTTCAGGGACAGAAGGCGTTGCGCCAGGGCCGTCTGGCACATAATTGCACTGAAGGCATGCTGCTGTCGTTGACAGGATATACTGTTTTTGTCGCCATTCCGCATCCGGCGGCATATTATGCAAGTGCGGCTCTAATAGGACTTGGAAACGGACACATGTATCCGGCATTGCTCAACATGTTTATAAATATGGCACGCCACGACCAGCGTGGGGCAGCTACGTCGAGCATCCTTACGAGTTGGGATTTAGGTATGGGAATAGGCTGTCTATTGGGAGGAGTTGCGGCTGAGCACATAGGATATACAGCTACATTCTGGATTGTGGCAGCCGAGAATATGTGTGGCGTACTGCTTTTTATATTCTTAGGCCGGCAGTTTTTCGAACGCAAGAGGTTGAGTTTGTAAAAGCTATATGTTGTTATTATAATTTATATGCCATAAGGGTTTGTAAAACATTTTTATGTTGCAAGCCTCGTAGTTTCGTCAAGACACCTTTATTCGTCGAAAACCGCTTGTTTATGCGTTCTGAATAAGATTAATAATCTGTTGGCGATAAGATTAATAATCTGTTGGCGATAAGATTAATAATCTGTTTGCCAACGCAGCCGCATTACTTTTTGTTGCCTCTTAGGTGCAAGTTGCATGGCAGGCGGAAATAATGAGGGAAATGTAAAGAATAATTGTTAAATGCGAAATAAAAGCTGCGTAAGCGCTATTGGTTATCTTGGCTTACGCGGCTTCTCAATATATCCATTGTGGGCTTTTTCCTGTTTTGTACTTTAAACATGCGGCTGAGGTGCAGGGGGATCTCAGAGACAACAATAGTTGTTTAACGGGATATGGCGTTTCTGAGCAAGTCGCCCAGCCATGGCTCTTTCATTTTTTCTTTAAATGAGTCATAACTGAATTTCATGGCATTCTTATTATACGATAATTCTGACTTGCATACAGGTTTGCCGGCAGTTTTCCATTCTAAGAATCCTCCCTTCATGTCGAACACCTTAAATCCGTTCTCTTTCATTTTCAGTGCGGCGTTGTGGCTTCTTCTTCCGCTTCGGCAATAAATATAATAAGTTTTCGATTTGTCGAGTTTTCCGATACCTGCTGTAAACACGTCAGCATCGAGGTAGTCGAGAAGAACTGCATTTTTGATATGCGCCTCCTCATATTCGGAAAGTCTTCGTACATCAAGAATCACGGCGTTTGTGTCACTCTTTACCGCACTCTCGTATTCATCTACCGTCAGAACAGTTATTCCGTCATCTGCATGACAACTGATGCAAAGCCCAATGGCGATTAAAAAAGCAGTGATTTTATGTTTCATACAGTTGTTGTTGTTCAATGCAAAATTAAGAAAATATTTCTAAGGCTCACAATTTTGTGCCCCACAAGGTTGTTAGCCTTAGAAATATTTAACATCTGAAAAACATCCATTGCTTTATTTTATCTGTGCAGGCAATAATAGAACATCAAAAATGAGTAACAGATGATGTAGATTTTTTGATTTTCTCAGTCTTTATATTTCACTTCTACAGCCCCGCCAAATGGGTTGAAGTCAAAGATGGCGTTGCCATCCTTTAGCCTTGTGTTTATCTTCCTGCCGTCCTGTTTAACGGATATTTTCTTAATATTTCGATTTGCTATGACCATTGTGAGTGGCTCAATGAAGACGGTATTATCTAATGCCAAATGTGGAGTGATGCTCAATTTTTGTTTCTTAAAGCTTTTGATATTCAATTTGACATTGTCTCTCTCTTTAACATACGAAAGAACTTGTCTTAAAGTTCCAACCCATATCTTGTCTTCTTGCTCTTTCACATTATCAAGGTGATCCCAAAAACGTTGCGGATTTGGAAATGCGTCATATCCAAATGTTATCCCATGAGTCATGCCAACTCCCCAGTCGTTTGTCTCAATCAGTTTTTTTACCCAACTTTCCAGATTTTCCTTTGTCGATTTATGTCCAATGGAACGCTGAAACAATCGGGTGCCGACTCTGTTTTGCTCAACAAATTTCCGTCCAGCTGCCTGTTTGTTGTTATTGGGATAAAGGAACGTGCGTGGCATAATGCCAGTGGCGGCAAATATCGCACTGTCGTTTTTCAGAATATCTTCTTTTATAACTTCTATCGGGAAGCGTGAGAAGTTTTTATGTGCCCAGCCGTGGTTTGTAATCTCGTGTCCACGCTCAGAAAGCTCTTTTACCTGAGTCCATGTCATACGGGTTGTGTCAGCAATGTGTTCATTGTCCTTGTTTATCCGGCTGCCATTGATGCCAAACGTGCCCAAAAATCCTCTTCTCTCAAGTTCGGTGGCAGCTTTGGTGTATTGCTCCACCAATCCGTCATCAAACGTGTATGTTATGGCACATGCTTTATTGTCTTTGTATTTTGCTACAAACACATCCAATTCGTCTGCCACTTGCGGCTTCTCAACTTCAATCTCCTCACCTTTTATAATATTTTTGTTTACAAGCATGTTGTACATCTTTTTGCCGAGATATTCAGTCCATGCAGAGTCAAAATGCAATGCGTCCGAACGCAATCCTGCATCGCTCATATCTATATAATAAACATTTGCAAGTTCTTCGGCGACTTGTTTCTGTGCTTCCTCAACAGCCTTGCTATATTGCTTGCTGTTGTGAGATATAGTTCCAAAAATAAATGGCAATGACTTGTCTTCGTCTTTGCCGGTAATCTGATAAACAGCATTACGCATGTAGTTTATCATATCCTTAAAATTTTTATAGTAGTTTCCAGCCTTGCTTCTGTCGCTTTCTCCCTGATGCCACATTATAGCCTTTACATCATATCCTTGGTTAAGCTTGCTTAATGTAACATCGGCACAGTCGGCAAAACCCTCTGTGAGAGATTTTGTAAGAGATTTACCCTCGTCAATATTTCCACGGTATGCGTTGTTTCTTGATATCCATGAGGCATCTGCACACCATACAGGAAGGTGTGCGTATGTTGCCGCCGTATCTATTGCTGTGCCTCCATACGTACATTTAACAGCATAGAAGTCTGTCTTCAAGGCTTGTTCGATAAAGTAATTTGTCACATCGCAAAATGCCCAGCGTTCTTTTCTGTTTTCAAAAGTCCTGTTGCCGAATTTACCGTCGCTTGAACTTGTGACGTTGGTAAAATGCAGATATTCATATCCTGATTTCAGATATGATGGCAACTCACTGTTATACACACGCCCGTCAGCATTCGACTGTCCTGCATATAAAAAGACGTTTGACAGTTTTTGAGCAGAGACTGTATTGCCTATTTGTGCCTCACTCAAAGTAAATGCTGAAATAAGAATACTCAAAGTTAATTTTCTCATTGCATCAATAGTTTAGTTTTCAGTTAAAGTTTTACGATGCAAATATACGTAGATGTTAGCTTTTGCTAATAGGAAAAAAGTACATATTTGGGTAAATTTGTTCGATATTGAGCAGTATCTTGAGTTCAAGAGAGCTTGTGTCACAAAAAAAACAACCGGTTAACTAAATTTGTTAACCGGTTGTTTTTTGTGACATTATAGACTCTCGTCTTCTGGTCGTTCTATATTTCTGACGTACAGTTTCGTTCTATTCTTTCTCTTTAGCCACAATGCTTTACGCTCTTCATAATCGCGCCTTTGGCGCTCTAAGAAGTTGTCTGCCATAAACAGGTCTTGTTATTTGAACTTGCTGTAGATAACATCTATGGTTATCGGCTCGTTTGGATTGTCTGGTCCACCTATCAGGCGGGTGCTGCTTAGCGACATGTCGTGAACGATTTTTGTTATTGCTCCCTGTGTGTTTGTTGTTATTTTAACAGGTATCAATACTACTTTGTTCCAATCGGGCGAAGTTTTGTCGGAACTGTTCATTGCGGTAATCATGTTGCCAATGTTGTTGAACACGTATGTGTTGTCGTAAACATTGCTGTTTGGACTGTAGCTCCACGATGCAATGAACGAATTCTTATAGTTTGTTATTTGCTGATTTTCAAAGAACGAATAGATAGAATCCTTTGGTATCATGAGCAGGGTAGAGGGTACAGACAAAGAATAGTCACTGCTTACGTTGTTTTCCAGGCGTGTGAGTACAAGCTTAGCCATGCTGATAGAGTCATTGTCGTGTCCACGGACGATATCGTCTACAGGCAATGTCAGCTCAGTGAAGATACCGGCAGGAGATTTTATGTATGTGCATTCACGGTCGTTGACGAGTCGTTGCAAATTAGATTTGTCGTTTGTAATGTTCGATGTCTGCAACACCTCCTCTGTACCGGAAAATCTTGTTAGGCCGACTACAACAGAGTCATTATCGAGGAATGAGAAATAAAAGGTGAGTTGGCTGATGCTGATGTTGGCAATGCTGCCCAGCCCGCTCTTTGACTGGAAATAGAACCCTGGCACGACATTGTGGCTGAAAATTATAGAGTTTTTGAAATCCTCAGGATTGTCATAATATTTCTGCATTATGTACGTGCCATAGTTGTTGTAGGTGTTGCCGTCTTTATCGGTGTAGGCATCATTGAGCGGAATGCGTATATGCTGCTGATAGTCGTCTCCCTCACGCACATCTTCGCTGAATGTAAGGTCGGCAAGAGTGTAAACTTTGTCCGTGCTGATACCGCCATTTCTTATATATCCGTCACTGACGGGGTCGTAGTTGGAATAATAGTTACGGTTCTCAAGCATAGGCTTGCTCATCTCGTAAGCTGTAACTTTCATTGGAGCAAGCGAGTCGCCAAAGAAATCATCGTAGAACAGCCTAATTTCACACGAGTCAGCTTTTATAACACCTTTGTGAAGAACACTATCCTCATCATAGTAGGCGAGTGAGTCGCGGTTTGGAAGCTCATAATTCTCTTGTGTGTAGAACTGAGTCATGAAATCACTCTTTATGTAGCATCCTGTCTCAGGATCCTTGATTTTGCCAAGATAGCCAATAGTGCTTCTGCTCAACACCGAGTCTGCCATGATGGAGCGGCTCTGTACATTGAATACAGCTGTGTCTATAGCAACTAAATCACGAATGTCGGAAATAGAGCTTCCCAAGTTATCCGTAGTGTCATCACACGAGTAAAGTCCCATGACAACTGCAACGAATGCAGCTATTATTCTTGATTTCATAATTTTGATATCCTGTATGTGTTTTTATATGAAAAGTTATTCACCCGCTATCTGCTCAAAAAAATTAAGGTAAGCCTCGTCATTTTCATCAGCAGAGTAGGCGAGGGTTGGCATATTTTTTTGGCTTGCATAATCGATAAGTGCCTCATTGACATTCTCCTCTGCAACAATTACGCCGTCGCTATAATCAATTGCCATTTTGCCGAGTTCCAAATAGTCGAAAGCGTCTTTATAGCCAGCAAGCAACTCTGTTTTTGCCTCGCGGAATTCAATGCAATTCTTGAAGTTGGTGCCAAGCGTAGTCTTCATCTGTTCGGCAAAAATAGATGTTACAACCTTAGTGTTTGCAAAACATGGCTCTTCGTTGTAAGCGGTCTTGATATAGAACGGAATGACAGAACTCATCCAACCCTGGCACAAAATCACGTCGGGTGTCCATCTGAGTTTCTTTACAGTCTCAAGAACACCACGGGCAAAGAATATGGCACGCTCACCGTTATCCTCATACTCCTCACCATTTTCGTTGGCAGTCATCATAGGCCGGCGCATGAAGTAGTCTTCATTGTCGATAAAATAAACCTGCAGACGTGAAGTGGGAATTGATGCAACCTTGATAATCAGCGGATGATCGGTATCATCGATAATCAGGTTCATGCCAGAGAGACGTATCACCTCATGCAGCTGTCCGCGACGCTCGTTGATATTACCCCATTTGGGCATAAACGTACGGATTTCATATCCGTTTTCCTGCATTTTCTGTGGAACATCACGTCCAAGAAGCGACATTGCAGTTTCAGGTACGTATGGTGTAATCTCCTGGTTAATGAACAATATTTTTTTGGCCATATTAATAAAAATGAGTTTAACTTCCATGGAAAGGTACAAAAAAATACTGAAAAAAAAGTCCGTTTTTGTTTCTTTATGACAAAAACGGACTTAATTTGATAATTTTTATAACTACAAATATATAAAAAACTGATATTTGTAATTTTATGTGTCAATTATTCTATCACAACGAGCGGAGCATCCTCCATTACGCTCTCGCCTGTCTTTACGCAGATGGCTGTTACTTTGCCGTCTTTCTCGGCCTCGATGTTGTTTGCCATCTTCATGGCCTCGAGAATGAGAACGGTGTCGCCAGCCTTTACCTCATCGCCTACAGCAACCTTGATTTCTGTAACAACGCCTGGCAGGGGTGACTTCACGGCATTTGCAGTGTTTACGTTAGCGGCACTTGCTGGCTGCTCGTCGTTTGCTGCCTGTTCTTTTGGATTGCCGAGAACAACCTTCTTTTTCTCAGGTTCTTTCTCTGGCTCCAATTCAACCTTATATGTCTCGCCGTTGACAGTAACGTCGGCAACGTTGTCTACAATTTCGCCTATTACGACTTTATATTCCTTACCTTCGATGGTATATTTATATTCTTTCATTGTCTTACTTTTTTATCATTTTATGGATGTCAGGGTTTTGCTGTGAACGACAATATTTTGGCGTTCCACAAAGTCTGCTTTGGCTTTATGGTTATGATGCCCGGCTCTTTGTCGTGTACATTATTGCCCTGATGCTCGAACAATGCCATTGCTATGGCTGCATATACATTTTTGTCCATTTTTATTGCGTGTTAAATATATGATGAGCCACAAATTACATAGGCATGCATCCGTGCTTCTTTGCAGGAAGGCTCTGACGTTTATTGGCAAGCTGTGCAAGACCACGGCAAATGCGGAAACGTGTGTTGCGCGGCTCTATAACGTCGTCAATATATCCATAGCTTGCTGCCTGATAAGGATTTGCGAACAGGTTGGTGTATTCCTCCTCTTTCTCAGCAAGGAATGCCTTAACGTCCTCGCCGGCCTCTTTCTTGGCTTTTGCTTCTTTTGCAGACAATACGGCAACAGCTCCGCTTGCACCCATAACGGCAATCTCGGATGTTGGCCATGCGAAGTTGAGGTCGGCGCGCAACTGCTTGCATCCCATAACGATATGCGAGCCGCCGTAGCTCTTGCGCAGGGTGATTGTAATCTTTGTATTCCTGACCTGTGCCTGGCAAGAAACCGGGAACGTCAACAAGGCTTACGATTGGAATATTGAAGGCGTCGCAGAAACGGACGAAACGTGCTCCCTTGCGGCTTGCGTTTGCATCAAGAACACCGGCGTATGCTGAGGGCTGGTTGGCAACGATACCTACGCTCTGACCGTTGAAACGCGCAAAGCCTGTTATGATGTTCTTTGCAAACTTAGGCTGAACCTCAAAGAACTCGCCGTTGTCGGTGATGGCGGTGATGACCTTGTACATGTCGTATGCCTTGTTGGGGTCGTCAGGCAGAATTTCGTTCAGCAAATCCTCAGTACGGTTTATCGGGTCTGTGCAGTCAACGCGTGGAGCCTCCTCTGTATTGTTCGAAGGGATATAGCTGAGCAGAGTCTTAATCATCTGCATGGCCTCTTCCTCAGTCTTGGCAGTGAACGATGTCACACCGCTTTTTGATGCGTGGACAGAAGCGCCGCCAAGATGCTCAGCGTCGATATCCTCACCAGTTACGGTCTTTACAACCTTCGGACCCGTAAGGAACATGTATGATGTGTTTTCCATCATCAGGATGAAGTCGGTAAGAGCCGGAGAATAAACCGCACCGCCTGCGCATGGGCCGAAAATACCTGAGATTTGCGGAATTACGCCTGAGGCAAGTATGTTGCGCTCAAAAATCTCGCCGTAGCCAGCCAACGAGCAGATACCTTCCTGAATACGCGCGCCACCAGAGTCGTTCATGCAAATCATAGGAGCGCCATTCTGCATCGCCAGATCCATGACCTTGCAGATTTTTTGCGCCATTGTCTCGGAAAGCGAGCCGCCGTTTACGGTAAAGTCTTGTGCTGATACATATACGAGCCGGCCGTCGATAGTGGCACTGCCGCAAACCACGCCATCGCCCATATATTGCTTCTTCTCCATTCCGAAATTATGACAACGGTGCAGTTTGAACATATCATACTCTTCGAATGATCCTTCGTCAACGAGCATATCTATACGCTCACGGGCTGTGTATTTTCCACGCTGGTGCTGCTTTTCGATAGCTTTCTCGCCACCTCCAAGACGAGCCTGCTCGCGTTTAGCCACAAGCTCCTTAATCTTCTCTGTTTGTTTGCTCATAATTATTTTTTAATAAGTCTTTTTCTATTTTCCGTGCAAAGTTAATCAATAATACTCAAATAAAAGAATGTCGATATATTTTTTTAAATTTACGTTCAGAATTCAAATTGCAGACGCACGTTTACCTGCCGCCCTGTCAGATAGTTCGGCACCGCATATTGCTGGTTGGTGACATCCGTAATCCAATAGAAAGAATTTACATTGCTGATACCGAACAGGTTAAGGCAGTCTATGCCGAGCCAGATATTTTTGAAAATGCTTTTTGTCTCGCGTCTCTCGTTGTTCAGCATTCGGTAGCTCATGCCTAAATCGGCACGTTTGTAGGCCGGTGCGCGGAATGAGTTCCTCTCCAGTTCCCTGTGGGGAGTTGAGAACGGAAGACCGTCGGCGTATGCGAGTTTCAGCGACATTTTCCATCTGTCGGTACCAGGGAAATAGTCGGTAAAGAATAGGTTTATTCCGTATCTTTGGTCGGTTGGCAGAGGTATGGAAATTCCGTTCAGACTCATCTTGGTGTCCATTACAGAGAACGATATCCATGAGTCTGTGCCAGGCACAAACTCACCAAACAGCTTCAGGTCTAATCCTGCCGCATGTCCGCTGCACCGGTTGTCGCCATAGTAAACAACTTTCACATTGTTTACAGAATAGGGTACAAGATTGCCCAACGCTTTGTAATAGGCCTCGGCTGTAAATTTGAACGGGCGGTTGTTGAGTTTGAACCTGTAGTCGAATGCTGCGATGAAATGAATAGAGCGCTGACTCTTTATCTTCTTGTTCAGATTTGCATAGGTTACGCCATTTACTGTGGAGGTGTCGCGAAGCTCCTTGAAAAACGGTGCCTGGTAATAAAGTCCTGTGGCGAAACGCAATGTGACATCGTGGTTGAATGCGGGAATTATACCAAGCGATACTCGTGGCGACACGATGGTCTCCTTGTTAAAGTTCCAGTGGCTGAATCTTACTCCGTAGTTCAATGTGAACAAAGTGCTGTCATTTCTGCTGCGGAAGCGGTAGGCGTCTTGCAGATAGCCCTCAACACGTGTGGCGTTGAGACGGTTCATGGCTTTCAGACTGTATATCATCTGCAGGTCGGTGCCGGTATGCGGAATGCTGTAGCCCGATGAGTCGCGCATCTCGTATTCTACGGATTTCTCCTTTATGCGCTCGCTTTTTATCGTCAGCGCCCCCTCAAAGGCGTGTTTTCTTGAGTAATGTCTCAACATAAGCTT
>CABSIA010000067.1 GCA_902477645.1 uncultured Prevotella sp.
CCCGTCAAGAGGCTTAATCAAAATTGTGTCGTTGCCCGCCATTGTGAACATTGCGCCTCCGACGTTAAGCCTGCTGTTTGTTGTGGCTTTAACCTTTATAACAATTGTTGCTCCATTATGCATAATGAAGTTTGAAGAAGTCTTGAGCATTCCCGCTGAGTTTTCTCCATATCCCGGCTCTATAATGGAGCCGCCCTGTGCGATGATGCTGTTTGTAGAACCAGTACCGGCCAAGGTTGCCCCCTTAGCTACGGTTACTGTACCGGCAGTTGCATTGCCTGTGACATTGAAGACTGTAACCTTACCTTCCTTGACAGTGATGCTCGACGTGTTGGCATTGCCTCTAATTGTCCAGTTGCCAGTTCCAATCTTTGTTATAGACTTGGCAGAAAGAATACCGCTGAATGCCGCATCAGAATTGTTACTGCCAACAGACCACGACTCATTATCGGCGCCAAACACCGGCTTGTCAGCAAAATTGCTGCAGCCCGCAGCATCGGCAAGAGCTCCTACGGTAAGACCTGCGCTGACAGTAGTTCCAGAGCCGCCCTGATAGTGACGTACAGATGCGCCATCGCCAAGGGTAAGCGTAAGACGCTTCATATCGGTAACCGAAGACATAAGACGCGAGGCGCCATTTATATGCAAGTTGCCATCGAAAGCAGAGAAGTTGGTGCTGATGTCAAAACGTACACCGCCAGTGTTCAGAACCAATGTTCCATTGCCGGCAACACAGCCTTGCAGATAAGCACGGGCAACACCGTCGACAGTCAGTTTTGCACCTTCCGCTATTGTTATTGCCTGCTTGAGAGAGGGAATTGTCGACATGCTACTGTTTGCGACGAAACGGTAGCGTGTGTCAGAGCCTGTTACGAGTAGAGGCGCAGTGCCAAACGATGTGCGCCAGTCGCCCTGTGCCAAGGTTCCCTGAGTAAGAACCACACCCTTAACAGCATTTGCAGATGTCTGGATAAAGCTCAGCTGACCTGGACCTTCCTTTACAAGCACGCCGTTGGTGCCGATAATTGTGCCTCCGAGAGCTAACGAGCCGTTAGAGCGGCTGACTTTTATACGTGCAGAGTCGGTAAGTGTTATGCCATGGTTGGTAGAGCCGTTGGTACCGGTGTATTCAAGACATGCGCCATTGATTTGCAGGTTGGCAGGCGCACTTGTCGCATTGCCTATAGTGCAAGGCTGACCGGCATCGAGAATAGAAGACACCGACAGAGTACCGCCATTTATGACAGTTTTGCCGGTATAGTCGTTGGCTGAAAGATTCATGTAGAGAGTACCCTTGCCCTCTTTCACCAAGTCGCCAGTGCCGGAAATGGCGCCGCTGCCATTAAATGTATAGCTGTTGTCGGTACGGACGGTAATACCCTGCTGCAGCATACGGCCATTAACCTCAACAGTATGGTTGTCTGAGCTGTCGTCGAATACTATCTTGTCGTTGCTTACAAACGGTGTAGCCGCATCATTGGCAGAGAAGTTGGGAGTGGTATAGTCCCAAATGCTGTTCTCACAGCCTGTCCATACAACATTGTCGGAAGCAGGACGCGAGGTGTCGACAACAAGACGGAGACTTGTGCCGTCGTTAACAATACGGAACGGATGACCGTCAAGACCTTTCACAACCAACATGTCAGTCTCTGCCTCTACACCCTGTGAGGCCTCAAGCAGAATGTACTCTCCAGCCAAAGCACTGTTGTCGTCAGTGTCAGCGGCTATTACAAATGTCAGCGGCTTCTTTACCACGAGCTTGCCATTTACAACAATCTTGCCGGCTGCACCGTTGCTGATTTTAGTTTCTACAACGAGTCCGTTGTCAACGTTGAGCGGTTTTCCGAAAGTCATCTGTCCAACAGGCATAAGGCGGCATCCTTGCTGATGCAGCGAGCCTTCAAAACTCACGTTGCCATTTACGGTCGTATTACCTCCGAGTGTGCCGTTTGCCTTAAGCTCAAGATTGCTGCTGATGGTGCCGTTTACATTCAGTGTGCCCTCGCTGACTATCACGCAGCCCGTGGTAGTAATGTTGGCATTGACAGTAGCTGCACCACGTCCGCTCTTCCAGACATTTCCTGTTCCGCCGACAGCACCTGTTCCACTGATGGTATAGTCGTGACCTACAGGCGGCATGAGATAAGTAGCTGCCGGACATACCTCGCTGTTGAGAGCTATAGCAGAAGAGTTGTCACCAGAAATGTCGAAAATAATACTCTTACCGTCTGCATAAGCGCTCAGTGACGCAAGGTCAAAAGTAGTAAATCCAGATTTTCCAACACCCCACTCGCTACCCTTGCTCCAAC
The DNA here is from genome assembly GCA_902477645.1 of uncultured Prevotella sp. Lineage (GTDB taxonomy): Bacteria > Bacteroidota > Bacteroidia > Bacteroidales > Bacteroidaceae > Prevotella. Next base: position 2,310 of record CABSIA010000067.1, read on the forward strand.
GCAAATCTGTTACCATAACAGGAGGCAATGGAGGCATAAGCATCTGATAGCCAAGATAGAACGAAGTGTTTGGCGACTGATAATAGCCACGGGTTGTGCAGTCAAGACGATAATGCGGGTCGTGCTGCAATGTGTAGAGACTATGACCGGTTGGCAGGTTTGTAGTGTAGCCGACAAGTCCGAGGTTGCGTCCGCCTGGATTGTAAAGCAGTATAACCTCCTCACGCCAGTCGCCTATGATATCACCCCAGAAAGCCGGTCTCACAGCCCAACCGGCATGTGTTCCCCACTGACTTTCCTGTGAGAACTCAGCCAGACGTGCGCCATTGTATTTGGTTATCATCGCATTGGAGCCATAGCCGCTGCCGCCCGGCGAGTTGAGCACCTCACGCCCAAGGTCACCGTCCCACCAGATACCCTCGTACGGATATGAAGTGTCACCCTCTTTGACAACCTCGCCCTTGCAGTCATATAGATTTGCCATGGTACTATATATCTCATAGCCAAGGTACAATGAGTCGACATCCATACATTCGCCACGGCCGACATCACTTATCGACGGCATATACCACTCCTTAATATGCTCGCCTGTGGCTGCATCATAGATGAGTTGTCCCATTAGCGAAGACTGCTGTATGGCATACGTCTCCATGCCAGGGCGTGTAGGATCTATGTCGCTTACGCGGAATCGGTCGCCATGCCCTATGCCCGCCGAGAATACCATGTTGCGGACAGGATTAACACCAAAGCCTCCCTGTAGAAGCTCGTCTATGCCGTCACCGTCGACATCGGCAACACGCAACTGGTGAAACTCCGCAGGCCAAGGTGTCTTGTCGTTGCGGCTCCATGTATAACTATGATGCCAATTAGACGGTGTGGCGCCATTCCAGTCGTAGCGGAATTCGAAAACATAGTTATGATGAGTTTTGTCTGTAGTACGGTCGAGGCATTCCATCATCAGCGAGGGGTGAATGCCGTCTGTATATGTTATACAGAAATGACCGCCCATATAAGCATATTCATGTCCCTCGTTGTCGCTCATGTATTTGGCACGCTTGTCGCGCCCATAAAAGTCGACACCGTCTGTAACCTTAGAATAGTCGAGCTCGGCAGAAGTCAGCTCGGCACCAGTAAGTCCGTCTACAACCGTGATGTAGAATGGCGGCACACGTGTGGCATGACTGGTATAGTCTTCTATGCCGTCGCCGTCAATGTCACAGACACTGCTATTGAAAGGATACAGCCCAAAACCATTGTCTGCCCGGTTCCAGAAGCGTGTACCCTCAGAGGTACGCAACATCACCTCTGCCTTGCCGTCGCAATTGATGTCGTAGGCAACAACCATGTCGTTTTGTCCGTCGCACAGTCTCACATTTCGCCCCATGTCGACAGTCCACAGATACGTGCCGTCGCTCTTGTATGCCTGCACCTTGTCGGTATTTACGCTACGGTTGCGCGATATCTGAGCTACAATATAGTCATATTCTCCGTCACCGTCGAGATCGGCAGGCCAGGCATATTTGGCATCGTAGCTGTCAGGGTCACAGACTGTTGTCTCGAAAAGAATTTTCATAAAGGCATTTGAGTATTGCTGTGCGGATGCATCGTATACAAATTGTCCGGCCAGCGCCTCCACTTCCTTTCCGTTTATTGACGGAACAACACGGAACACATCGGCGTCTGAAATAGTCTTAGGCACGATGTTGGTATTTTTAACTGATCCAATCCGTGTTCCATTTTGGTAAACATTGTAAACGGTATTTGCATCCTCACTGGCAAGTCGGCGCTCGGCATTACGCACAACTGCAACGACACCTCGTCCCAATGGCTGCTGCAGCCGCTGGGCGGTTGCCGTAGCCAAGGCTGTAAGCCCCAACAGAAAGATAGGAATTCTTTTTTTCATTTAATAGATGTTTATAGTTTATTTCTGCCCCCAAAGGTAGTGTATTATCGTACTATGAAATTGGCAAATTTCTACGAATTATTGTAAATTCCTACGAAGAGGCTTTTTTAATCAGCCACCTATCCTCATTTTTCAAGCGTAACAGCCATTATACCTATAACCACCTCATTTGACAGAGTTTTCAATCTCAAAGTCTCAAGCCGCTTCCGCGGATTAAGATTTATGCACAGTATTTGAGCCGCACCAGAAGGTATGGCGTTGTCGGCTGCCGTACGTGGCTTTGCAGCCACAATGCCTTTCTGCTGCAGAGTGTCGAGCAGACTTCGGCTAACAATGCCACTGCCCAGATGCAGACGGTAAGGACGTGGCCCGGCAGCACGAAAGGCAAGCCCGTCTACAAAATAATCCTGTTCGATAGGGCACCAGTTGTCAGGGTTTCGGAGCCTCAAAGTATCGGATGTGCCGTCTGAATATATTGCCACCACCAAGCCGTTGTCTATGCGGCTCTGCATGTTGTTGGTGCTGCCGGCCATAAGGAGCCATGCCCGCCGGGCCTTGTCTTTAACAGGAATATTGATGCTGTCGGGATAATTGTCCCAAAGCGATGTGAAAGCAATATTCTCTCCATCGGATGGTGAGGCAAAGGTTACGCCACAACGGGTGTCGAAGATACCGTCAACAATACATGCTCTGAAAACAGAGTCTGAGATCTCGGCAGTCTTCTTTGGCAAACACCATTCGCCAATACCCTGAACGGGTATCTGAAGAGTGGTATATGGCGGACGTGGAGTAAGATATTTGTTACGGAAAATATCATCAACATTTGAATTGAAAGGCACCTTCAGATAGCGTGTCTTAACTTTTGCCTCCGCCGACGGCATATCAGCAAGTCCAAGAGACTGGGAGAACAGGTTTTCAACCTGCCTTTCCATATATGGCTGTTCTCCCGTGTGCGGCAGGTTGGAAACCTGCCCTTCCAGCCATTGCTCCGTCACCTCAAGCACCTGCTGACGACTGGCAGAGCCTGCAACTTCGGCAAATTGTCCGTCACCAAGACTTATACGCCACACCATGGAGAGCGGTTGGGCAAAGTTCTGTGTGACGTGGAGACGGCGTACGCCTCCCTTTTTCTCATACTTATATGCAATATATGGTGTAGAGATAGACGCACTGTCCCAATGCGACGGAAAAGCAGGCTGCAAAACGCAACGCCCGTTCATGGCATCGGGACGTATGCCAAACAATCCGTTGACAACAGCACGTGAGGTTATGCCGACATTGTCGCCAAAGTCACGGTAGGCCTCCGAGCGTGCTTTATCGTAATAGCTTATCTGACCGAAGTTGCCAGGACTGGCACCAAGAAACATTTCGTCAAGAATGTCGCTCTTCAACAGTGCGAAACCCTCATCGTTGCGTCCGGCCTCGAACAGAGCCAACGCCATGTTTGCCACCTCCTCGTGTGCTACATTGTTTGTGCTCCAGTCGTAAGGCATCCAGTCGGTAGTGGATATTGTATGCCCGACAACAGCCCCGTCATCAGAGCGCACAGGAATATGCGGAATGTTGTCGATGACATATTGTGTTGACTGCCATGCCTGGAGGTCGGTCGTAACTCCGCAGTCTATAGGTGTATATATAGACCATAAAGCAGGACTCTCATGCAGCCGCTTGTAGCCCATCAAGTCCTGATACTCCGCCCAATGTCCCTTATCTTTCAGCCACAGCCGCTCATTCATGGCCGTGCGTATAGCCTCTGCCTCATTGCGGTATGGCGTAGGATCATAGCCGAGAATTTCCGCCATTCGCGCGGCAAGCAGATTGCCACGGTAATTGTAGGCCGAGCTATGGGTTACGGCACCGCCGCTATACCACAGCGCATCGCTTGCCCAAATGCAGCAATAGGCATCATAAAGGTGGTCGCCGTCGGGGTCAAAATTGCGCTTCTCCCATGCCAAGTGTCTTACTACGACATCCCACATACGACGCATCATAACAGTATCGGCATCATAGCAGAAATGCCACAACAATTCGTCAATATAGTTGAGATTCATATCGTAGTGATGCATCTTGTTGTTGTTCTCAGGATTGCGGCAGATGTAGCCGTTTGAGTACATCTGAGTTCCCCACTTCTTCTCTGCCCGCGCCAAATTCTGCTCAGGGTCTTGTGTGGGATGTGGATATATAGGCTCAACATCTGTTACCTGACTCTTTGCGTATGCCTCAAAATGCGTCTTAGCCCGTTGGCTCCAGCCAAGCACGTCAGCAAGATATGCCGCACGCCATCCGGCCAAAGGCATCCGCCAGCCTATACAGCCATGCAGCCATGTAGAGCCGTCCCAAAGACCATTTGACGCAGCCACAAGGTTAGCGTCTATAGTATTGATAAAAGGATCGGGGGTTGTGAAACTGAGTATCGATGTAAGCTGTTCGGTAGCCAGTCTCTCTCTGTCAAATGCTAATGACACCTGCCCATTGCCCGCATCGGCCTCAGGCTTTGCGCCATTGGGTAACCTGAAGGCAGCCTTGCCCTGCCCGCCATTGATGGTGACGGCCACAATATCGGCAGATGTCCCAGGTTTGGCATCGTAACTCTCACGAGGCTCCATTCCGAGGTCGCCCTCACGGTGCATGCCGTTTCTCCTCGTCGGACGGGAGGTCAATGTTATTGTAATGTCTGACTCAAATCCGCTTGACTGTATTTCAAACAGCGCAGCTTCTTCGTGTTGTGCGGCAACGGCAACAAAACTCATCTCGCCATTACCCCAACGGTTATCCCTCAAACGGTATGAGCGTATACCTCCACGATAGCGTGCCTCGCACCATGATGTGCTGTCGAGAGCTACCGTACAGTTATTGTAGGTAACGGAAAAAGAAATGTTCCTGTTGTTGCGCTTATCATACGTTGCAAACAGCGGACGGTCGCTTGTCTCAAGACGGTAAAGGGTCTCAGAGCCATACAAAGCCCTGGTATAACGGTTTTCACCATTGGTACATACTATGTAACCATTGTCTGGACGATAGCTCATCGTCCTTGCTGCCTTCTCTTGTGCTGTAGCAGATAAAGACACTGCCAGCATAAGGCCAAAAATAATTGTTTGTCTCATTAATAGATAGTTTCTGGCAAAGATAACACAAACGAATGAAATATAAAAGAAAAAAAGGCATTTTTCTTTTTATTCCTGAGCGTAGCCTATCTTATTTAAGGCGGGTTCTATAAATTCCCACCTTAACATTAAAAGCCGCCAGACAGGGGGATACCTTTCTGACGGCTAATTTTATTTTATACGACTCTTCGACAAGAGTACAATTATCAGGCAAATTACAATATTTCCTTTATCAAGTCCATGCCCTCGGAAACAGCCTGCATGTTGAGAGGAATAAGACCGTGGTGGCGTTCGGGCAAGCTCTTGAACAGGGCTTTGTTCAAGCCGTCAGTGCTTACAACAGGACAAACCTTAAGCAATGCTCCGAGGACAATCATATTGAACACCTTTGAGTTTTTCATCTCAGCGGCCTTGTCCATGGCATCAACCTCGTAAATCTTAATGTCTGTACGTGTCGGCGGATTGATAATTCCGAAGCCGTCGTAAATAAGAATGCCGCCAGGCTTTACCTTGCTCTCGAACTTGTCGAGCGAGGGCTGGTTCAGTACTATTGCGACATCGTACTTACTCAATATCGGTGAGCTGATACGCTCGTCGCTGACTATAACCGTGACATTAGCCGTACCTCCACGCTGCTCGGGACCGTATGCCGGCATCCATGTCACCTCTTTGTCTTCCATGAGTCCGGAATAGGCGAGAATTTTTCCCATTGAGAGAACGCCCTGTCCTCCGAAACCCGATATTATAATCTCTGTCTTCATTCGTCCAATGTGTTTTTAAGGTCACCTTTTACATATTTCTCAAACATGTGCTCCTTCATCCACTCGTTGGCTTTTACAGGAGAGAGTTTCCATCCGCTGTTGCAAGTTGCCACAATCTCAACGAGCGACGAGCCTTTGCCCTGCATAGAGGCCTCGAAAGCCTTGCGGATGGCAGCCTTTGCCTTGCGGATTGAGGGAACAGACTCTACACTCTGACGTGTAACATAGCATGTGCCCTCGAGATGAGATGCAAGCTCAGTTATATTGAGAGGATAGCCATGAAGCTCGGGATCACGTCCATACGGGCAAGTGGCAGTCTTCTGTCCGATAAGAGTAGTAGGAGCCATTTGTCCTCCTGTCATACCATAAATAGCATTGTTGATGAAAATTATGGTTATGTTCTCTCCACGGTTCAGTGCGTGTATGGTCTCGCATGTGCCGATACAAGCCAAATCGCCGTCGCCCTGATATGTGAACACCAGACGGTCTGGCCACAGTCTTTTAACGGCAGTAGCCACTGCAGGCGCACGTCCGTGGGCTGCCTCATGCCAGTCAATATCGAGGTAGCGGTAGGCAAATACGGCACATCCTACAGGACATACGCCTACGGTCTTCTCTTCCATGCCCATTTCCTCGATTACCTCGGCTACAAGCTTGTGTACAACACCATGTGAACATCCCGGGCAATAGTGCATCGGGGTATCATTCATCAGCTCCGGTTTCTTATAAACCAGATTTTCCGGTGATATTATTTCGTTTGCCATTACAGTTTCTCCTTTAATGCGTTAACAATCTCCTCTGGTTCAGGAACAATTCCTCCAAGACGTCCGAAATGCTCTACCTTCTCCTCGCCGTTGACGGCAAGGCGAACATCCTCTACCATCTGCCCGGCATTAATCTCTACAACCAGCACGCCCTTCTTTCCCTTTGCAGCCTCAGCAATCTGTTTGCTTGGGAAAGGCCAAAGAGTAATAGGACGGAAAAGACCGACCTTGAGTCCCTCATTGCGTGCAAGCTCCATTGCTTTCTCGGATATGCGCGACGCGCTGCCGAAGCTGACTATCAGATAGTCGGCATCGTCGACATCGGTTGTCTCAAATCGGACCTCGTTTTCTCTAATCTGCTGATATTTCTCCTGAAGATGCAAGTTGCGCTGTTCCATAACTTCGGGTTTCAGCTCAAGCGAGGTCAAGACGTTTGGCTTGCGGTCTTTGGTTCTGCCAATGGCAGCCCATGGATATAGCCTGCGGATTTCCTCTTCTGTCTTACGTGGCTTTATCGGGGGCAAAACTACTTTCTCCATCATCTGTCCGATAACGCCGTCGCTCAATATCATGGCAGGATTGCGGTATTTGAATGCCAGCTCAAAGGAAAGGTCAACAAAATCTGCCATTTCCTGCACTGAGTTTGGAGCAAGTACTATGCAATAGTAGTCGCCATTGCCGCCACCGCGTGTAGACTGGAAATAGTCGCTCTGTGATGGCTGTATGGTTCCCAAGCCGGGACCTCCACGCTGCACGTTGACAAACACTCCCGGTATCTCGGCACCTGCCATATATGCGATGCCTTCCTGCATCAAAGCCACACCTGGCGATGACGATGATGTAAGAACTCTCTTGCCTGCGCCGGCGCCTCCATACACCATGTTGATGGATGCCACCTCGCTCTCAGCCTGCAAAACCACCATACCCGTGGTTTCCCAAGGCTTAAGCTCGGCAAGGGTCTCAATAACTTCACTCTGCGGGGTTATAGGGTATCCGAAATATCCGTCGGCTCCACATCTGATGGCGGCATGGGCTATGGCCTCGTTGCCTTTCATCAACTTAATTTCCTGTTCTGCCATAGTTGTCAGTCCTCCATTTTCTTTTTGTATACGGTAATACATCCGTCCGGGCAGACAATGGCACAGCTCGCGCATCCGATGCAGTCATCGGGCCTTGCCGCCTCCACGTATGGGTATCCATGTACGTTGACTTTTTTTGGTGCCAGTGCGACAACATCCTTCGGGCATGCCACCACGCACAATTGGCATCCCTTACATCTGTCGGTGTTCACAACTATTGCACCCTTGATTTTTACCATAATATTATTGTTTAAAGTTAGTTTTTTATCTGTAGGGGTTGTAGGGCCGCTATTCATAGCAGCCGCAAGCAAGGCTCTAAAAAGTGGCTTTTTGCGGTTTATTGATTGCGGCCGCTATACATAGCGGCCCTACAATTCCACCCCAAAACCTCAAGGATTATACGCATCCTTATTATAGAAATTCAATATATCCTCAAGCATCGTCTTTGCCTCGGCCGCAGGTGAGTCCGAATCAATGTCGACAGCCTCCATATAGCAGTCTATGGCATGTTTCCAATCGCCATTTTTGCGATATTCGTTTCCACGCAGATACCATTCGTTGGCAGCAGCCTTCTTGTCTTCCATAGAGATGAATATAATTTTTCTTGTACTATTGATTGCGGCCGTCACATGTTATTTATTGCGGCCGTCACATGTAACGTCCCTGCATTTTTCAGAATCCCTTGGCTGCAAGCAATGTGTTCTGCATCAATGAGCAGATGGTCATAGGACCAACACCGCCAGGCACAGGAGTGATATACGAGCACTTTGGAGAAACCTCGCTGAACTTGACATCGCCATTAAGACGGAAACCGCTCTTGCGTGTGGCATCTGGAACACGGGTTGTACCGACATCAATTATCACGGCACCTTCCTTAACCATATCAGCCTTAACAAAATCCGGCTTTCCTATGGCGGCCACTATAATGTCGGCCTCAAGACACTCTTTCCTCAAATCCTTTGAGTGTGAGTGGCATACGGTAACAGTGGCATCGCCATATTGCTTCTGCATCATCAGCTGAGCCATTGGTTTGCCGACAATGTTTGAGCGTCCGAGCACCACACACTTCTTGCCACTTGTCTCTATGCCGTAATATTTCAGCAAAGTCATTATGCCCAACGGTGTGGCAGAAATAAAACATGGCAGACCTATTGACATGCGTCCTACATTGACAGGATGAAATCCGTCAACATCTTTTCTGTAGTCTATGGCCATTATAATTTTCTGCTCGTCGATATGCTTAGGCAATGGCAGCTGAACGATGAAGCCGTCAACATCGGCATCGTTGTTCAACTTGTCAACACATGCCAGCAACTCCTCTTCCGTTACGTCGTCCTCATAGCGGATGAGGGTCGACTTGAAGCCGCACTGCTCGCAGGCTATCACCTTGTTCTTCACGTATGTCTCGCTGCCGCCATCGTGCCCTACGAGCACAGCAGCCAAATGAGGGCGTTTTCCGCCATTGGCAACAATATCGGCAACTTCTTTTGCAATCTGCTCCTTAATGGCCGCAGCAGTAGCCTTTCCGTCTATAAGTTGCATAAAATTAGAAGCCCCCCTGCCCCCGGTGGGGGAGCGTTGTTAAAAGTTTATTGCTTTGAGACACCCCCCGCCGGGGGGCAGGGGGGCTCCTTTTACTACAGCTTTGGCATTCCTGGTATATTCATACCTTTCATTCCCTTCATCCTCGACATCATGCCTGCCATCTGGTTGCCTGTAACCATCTTCATCATCTTGCGGGTCTGGTCGAACTGCTTTATAAGACGGTTCACTTCCTGCAGGTTTGTGCCGGAGCCTTTGGCTATACGCGCACGCCGGCTTGCGTTGAGAATTTCTGGATTGGTACGCTCTTTCGGAGTCATACTCTTAATGATTGCCTCAATGCCCTTAAAGGCATTGTCGTCTATATCTACATCTTTAATAGCCTTGCCCACGCCAGGTATCATGGCTGCGAGGTCTTTGAGATTACCCATTTTCTTTATCTGCTCAATCTGGTTGAGGAAGTCGTTGAAGTCGAACTGGTTCTTCTGTATCTTCTTCTGCAGCTTGCGGGCCTCTTCCTCGTCGAACTGCTCCTGCGCGCGCTCAACCAGCGAAACAATGTCACCCATGCCGAGAATTCGGTCAGCCATACGCTCAGGATGGAAAACATCAACGGCCTCCATCTTCTCGCCTGTACCTACAAATTTGATAGGCTTGGTGACAACGGTGCGGATACTCAGAGCTGCGCCGCCACGGGTATCGCCATCGAGCTTTGTGAGAACAACTCCGTCGAAATCCAGCCGGTCGTTGAACTCCTTGGCTGTATTTACGACATCCTGACCCGTCATAGAGTCAACGACAAACAGAGTCTCGTCTGGCTTAAGAGCCTGCTTCAGTGCAGAAATCTCATTCATCATCTGCTCGTCAACAGCCAAACGTCCGGCGGTATCGACAATTACAACATCGTGCCCCTTAGCCTTAGCCTCATGGATGGCGTTGTTGGCAATGGTTATAACGTCCTTGCTGTCGGGCTCTGAATAAACAGGCACGCCGACCTGAGCACCGACAACTTTCAGCTGCTCAATGGCTGCAGGGCGGTAAACGTCGCAGGCTACGAGCAACGGATTTTTGCGCTGTTTGGTCTTGAGCATGTTTGCCAGCTTTCCGCTGAAAGTGGTCTTACCGGAGCCCTGCAAACCGCTCATCAAGATTATGGCAGGCTTACCGCCAAGGTTTATGCCTACGGCCTCGCCACCCATCAGCGCGGCCAGCTCATCGTGTACAATCTTCACCATCAGCTGCCCTGGCTTTACAGCTGTGAGCACATTCATGCCCAATGCCTTTTTCTTCACATCATCGGTAAACGATTTTGCAACCTTATAGTTGACATCGGCATCGAGCAACGCCCTGCGCACATCCTTCAGCGTCTCCGCAACATTTATCTCCGTTATCTTGCCCTCGCCCTTCAATATCTTGAATGAGCGCTCAAGGCGTTCACTTAAATTCTCAAACATCTTTAATTAACTATATTATTTTCTGCAAAATTACAAATTTTGTTTGAAAGCGCAAACCTTTATCTGGTATTTATAATAATTTAATGATAGGTTTTTGCTTTCAATCTTTGCCATTTACGAATTTATCGTTAATTTTGCCGAAAACAAATTTAAACCATGACTATCAAACCTCTTATCATCACATGCCTCATGATGCCCTCGCTGACACAGGCACAAGACAACAACGGCAACATGAATGACTCTAACACACCGCTGCATCTGCTAAAGCCCGACTACAGACACGGGTATGGAGTATCGGAAAAACAAGATATCAAGAATGCCATAGACAAAGTATTAGGATATATTCTTGACAATCCGCAGCAATTCAGAACCACAAGCTACGAATGGGGAGTAACATACAGCGCATGTCTTGATGCGGCCGACGCTTCCGGAGACAACAGATATTCCAACTATGTGGCAGAAAACTTCAAGGCCATAGCCGACGAGTTTCCCAAAGCCATGAGGGACCTGAAAAAAGGGAAAAAACTTGAAACAGCAATCAGAAAAGTCGTCGACCCGCACGCTCTTGATGACGCGGGGGCCATCTGTGCCGCAATGATTAAGGCAGAGATTAAGTCAAGGCAATACGCAAAGACACGCTCCACACCAACCATAGAGACGGCACCCGTAATAGCCAACTACGCACAATATATAATGGAAAAAGAATTCCGGCTTGCCGACGGTACATTTGCACGCAAACGTCCGCACAAGAACACGGTATGGCTCGACGACATGTTCATGGCGATACCCGCCATTGCCTATATGGGAGCCTACACTGGAGATCAGAAATATTTTGACGAGGCTGCACGCCAGATTATGCTGTTCAAGGAAAAAATGTGGGTGCCGGAGAAGAAACTTTTCCGGCACGGATGGGTTGAGGCCATGACTCCCCACCCTGCTTTCCATTGGGGACGTGCCAACGGATGGGCTATCCTGACAATGTGCGAGGTTTTGGATGTGCTGCCGGAGAGCCATCCTCAACGCAGTGCGGTTCTTCAGCTGCTGCGGCAACACATTGAGGGACTGGCTGCCCTTCAGGGTAAAGACGGATTTTGGCATCAGCTGCTCGACCGACAGGAATCGTATGAGGAAAGCAGCTGCACTGCCATCTACACATATTGTATAGCCCACGCCATAAACAAAGGCTGGATCTCAGCCCTCGCATACGGACCAGTAGCACAATTGGCCTGGCATGCCGTAGAAGCTTCGATAGACGGGAAAGGCCGGGTTACAGGCACTTGCGTGGGCACAGGAATGGGATTCGACCCTGCTTTCTATATGTACCGGCCTGTAAGCACAGCCGCCGCCCACGGATATGGTCCTGTGATATGGGCTGGAGCAGAGATGCTGCGGTTGCTCGACAATCAGCATCCGAAGATGAACGACAGTGCCGTGCAGTTCTATCCCGAGGCCGTAGACACTGACGAGCCTATTTTCAACTACGACGGCGAAATAAGGTTTTGAGGTCGTAAGGTTGTAATATGACTAAAGTTTACATCCCTGTTTATAGGGTGTTTTTAACCAGCATTAATCCCTATAAACAGGGCATTTTAACATTTGCCTGATATCACGTGGAAGTATATGGAGCCGTATGTAACGGCTCTACTGTATTCAAGACAACAACATTGTAAGCAATTTTCCAAAGCACATCCTTATGAATGCGCTCATACTTCCCTCTGCGTTGCCAAACGCTTATATATGCGTTCTGAATAAGATTATTAATCTTAAGGCGATAAGATTAATAATCTGTTGACCGTAAGATTAATAATCTTATCGCCAACGCAGCCGCATGCGTTTTTAAACAGATACCAATGACTCTGGCAACACATACGGAAGAGTTCTGCAAAAACGTCAAGAATAATTACCAGACATAAGCGTTTATCTGCCAATCACCTCAAGCATATATATGGCATCGAGGCTCCAAAGGGCTGCAGTGTTTGTCGAGAAATCATCGCGTCCATGAAACAGGTCGTTCCATACCGCTGCAGTCTTGTCAGGATCGGCAAGGCGGCTTGCCGCATAAGCTGCAAGACGGCGCACAGGGAATTTGTTCTTGCTCAACTCCTTAGCCTTGCGCTTATATTCTGCGGCATGGTCGAGCCAGGCTTTTTCAAACGACGGCTCATGCAACATAAGCTGCAACTCTGTCATTATCTCCAAACCGCCCCTAATGGCCATCAGATGGTTG
>CABSIA010000068.1 GCA_902477645.1 uncultured Prevotella sp.
TGAGAGAAATTGCGGGACTCGACAACGAAAGCATTAGAAAAGCGATAGAAGAATAAAAAATCATGAAGATTATAATAGCGGGGGCATACGCCATTGGCACACATCTGGCAAGGCTTCTCTCAAGAAACAACGAAGACATCACTCTTATTGATGAGGACGAGGAGAGACTGGCAAAAATAGGAGCCGACTTCGACATCCTCACCATGGCGGCATCGCCGGCAAGCATCAACACTCTTACCGATGCCGGGGTTGCCCACTCCGACTTGTTTATAGCCGTCACGAAATCACAAAGCCTGAACCTCAACACGTGCATAATTGCCCATGCACTTGGCGCCCGCAAGACTGTGGCAAAGATAAGCGACGCCGAGTTTACCGCCAACGACAAGAAGGAATTTTTCCGCAAACTGGGTGTCGACGAGCTTATTTATCCAGAGGTGCTCGCCGCCCGTGACATCATCAACGGGCTGAAAATGTCGTGGGTGCGCCAGCGGTGGGATGTCCACGACAGTGCCCTCGTAATGCTCGGAATAAAACTCCGTGAGGCATGCGAGATTCTGAACAAGCCGCTGAAAGACATCAGCGGTCCTAACGATCCTTACCACGTTGTAGCAATAAAGCGAGGCACCGATACCATAATTCCTGGCGGCAACGATGTTCTCGAGCTTTACGACCTCGTTTACTTTATGACCACAAGGCAATACATACCGTATATAAGGAAAATTGTAGGCAAGGAACACTATGTCGATGTAAAGAACGTAATGGTAATGGGAGGCGGCACAACTGCCGTCAGAGCCATTCAGACCATGCCTGAGTACATGGACGTAAAAGTACTGGAAATAAGCACCGAACGCTGTGAGGTGCTGAACGACCTGCTTGACAACGACAAGACACTTATCATAAACGGTGACGGACGAGACATTCCGCTGCTCAACGAGGAAGGCATAAAAAACACGCAGGCTTTCGTGGCCCTTACAGGAAATGCCGAGACAAACATTCTGGCATGCCTTACGGCGAAAAGACTTGGCGTAAGAAAAACAGTAGCCATGGTCGAGAACATCGACTACATCAGCATGGCAGAAAGCCTCGATATCGGCACCATCATAAATAAGAAAGCTATAGCGGCAAGCCGAATATACCAGCTGATGCTCGACGCTGACGTTATGAACGTGACATTCCTGATGTCGGCAAATGCCGACGTGGCCGAGTTTATACCCAAAGAAGACTCCAAGGTGACAAAGAAACCCGTAAAAGACCTCGGACTGCCACAAGGCATGACAATAGGAGGACTTGTGCGCAACGGCGAGGGAATGCTCGTATCCGGCAACACACAAATTATGGCAGGCGACTCTGTGGTAGTATTCTGCCATGGCATGAACATGAAAAAAATAGAAAGGCTATTCAATTGATAAACTCAAAGATTATATATAAGATTTTAGGCTCGCTGCTCTTCATAGAGGCCTCGCTCATGATATGGTGCCTGGCTGTGGCACTGGTCTATCACGAGGACGATGTTTTCTCATTCCTGGTATCAATCATCGTAACTATAATTGCAGGAATATCCCTCAGATATATGGGACACGATGCCGACAACAACCTCTCACGACGTGACGCATATCTCGTGGTGACACTGGCATGGACCATCTTCTCGCTCTTCGGCACCATGCCCTACATGGCAGGCGGCTACATAGACAACTTCACCGACGCTTTCTTTGAGACAATGTCGGGCTTCACCACCACCGGGGCAACCATCCTGAACGATGTCGAGCGCCTGCCCCACGGCATATTGTTCTGGAGGTCGCTGACACAATGGATAGGCGGATTGGGAATTGTATTCTTCACAATAGCCTTGTTACCGTCAATGGTTGGCGGCTCTACGAAGATATTCGCTGCCGAGGCGACAGGCCCGATAAAAACAAAACTTCACCCGCGCCTTTCCATGAGCGCAAAATGGCTGTGGGCCGTATACCTGACTATTACCCTTGCCTGCATGGGCAGTTATCTGCTGTGTGGCATGAATTGGTATGAGGCACTGAATTTCTCCATGACCTCTACGTCTACAGGCGGTTTCTCCATCTACAACAACAGCATTGCCCATTTCCACTCCCCACAGATAGAGTATCTGGCTACATTCTTCTGTTTTCTCTCCGGTGTAAATTTCTCCTTGCTGTATTTCTCCATATCGAAATTAAAATTCGGCGACCTGCTGCGTAACGGTGAGTTCAAGTTTTATCTGTTTGCCGTTCTCTCAGCCACCGCGCTCATCACATATTGCCTCACCGCATACAACAGCTACGACTTCGAACAAGCCTTGCGCAGCGCCTTGTTCCAGGTAGTATCAGTCATAACCACAACAGGCTATTGCAACGATGATGCCAGCAACTGGCATCGTGTAACATGGGTGGTGCTGATTGTCTACATGTTCCTCGGTGCCAACTCGGGATCTACCAGCGGCGGTTTCAAGAGCATCCGCATGGTCATGATATTCAAGATCATAAAAAACGAGTTCAGGCAAATTCTGCACCCCAACGCCGTTGTACCACTGAAAATAAACTCTATGAATGTGCCGATGCAGAAACGTGTCACGCTGTTGGCTTTTCTTACATCATACATAATAATTCTTGTCATATCGACATTCATAATGACAATACTCGGAGTTGAGAGCACCGATGCCGTCAGCATCAGCTTCAGCAGCCTGGGCAACGTTGGACTGGCTCTTGGCAACTCTATAAACCTCACCGATTCCTGGAACTCACTGCCAACTCTCGGCAAATGGCTGTCTGCAACACTGATGCTGATAGGGCGTCTTGAGATATTCTCCGTTCTTATGATATTCACACCTGCATTCTGGAAAGAGAATTAAAAAACACTATTCATTAAAAAACATGGAACCTCTAAAATTTAAACCGCTGCTTAAGCAGACCCTTTGGGGAGGAAACAAAATTACCGCATTTAAGAATATTGACAGCAGTCTGCAAAATATAGGCGAGAGCTGGGAAATATCAGGAGTAAAAGGCAACGAGACCATTGTTGCCAACGGACAATACGCCGGGACACCGCTCAACAGCCTTGTGGCAGAGCTGAAAGGCGGGCTTATAGGCGAGGCCAACTACAAGCGTTTTGGCAACGAGTTCCCGTTACTGATAAAATTCATCGACGCATGTCAGGATCTCTCCATACAAGTACATCCCTCTGATGAAATTGCTGTAAGACAAGGAAAAGAAAGAGGAAAAACCGAAATGTGGTATGCGCTATGCTCTGACACAAATGCCAAGCTCTACAACGGACTTAAAAAAGTTATAACACCTGAGCAATACAAGGAAATGGTAGCCAACGACACAATAACCGATGCACTGGCTCAATACAATGTCTGCGAGGGCGATGTGTTTTTCATTCCCGCCGGCAGAATTCACGCCATCGGTAAAGGATGTTTTGTTGCAGAAATTCAGCAGACAAGCGATGTCACATACCGCATATACGATTTCAAGCGCAAGGACAAGGACGGCAACTACCGTCAGCTCCACACAGAGGAGGCAGCCGAGTGCATAGACTACAATGTGAGTGAAGACTACCGCACATACTATACCACAACGCCCAACCACGGTGAGGAAGTTGTCAGCTGCCCATATTTCACGACTGCCGTTTACACCGTTGAAGACTCACTCGACATCAATTGTGCTGATATCGACAGCTTTGTAATCCTGATTGCCACAAATGGCGAGGCCGTCTTAACCGACAGCTCCGGCAACAGCACATCGATAAAAGCTGGTGAGACTGTCCTGTTCCCGGCAACAAACAGCAATATCAAGATTGAGGGCAACATCACTCTTCTTGGGACGTGGGTGTGAGAAACTCCTCAATGTCCTTTAATATCCTGTTGAAGGGCTCTGAAGTCTGATAACCATAGTTTTTTTTCAGCATCGAGGTAACGTCTGAGATACTGTTGGCATAACACGACAGCTCATTGCGGCACTGGGTTCCGTGCAAACTTTGGCGCGAAATCTCCGCCTGCCGCTCTCTGACCAAGGCCTGACAAACCCTCGTAAGCACAGGTTCCACCACCTTCTCAAACAGGTGGTGTCCCTGTATATACAGGTACGTGGTGTCGGGAGTAACGCCCAGACGTTTAATATCTTCTTTCACTGCAAGATAGCTTTCTTTGGCTTTCGGATGCCTGCGTTTTAGCCATTCCACCTTGCGCCCCACTTTCTGACGCAAATGCTGTAAAAGTTCCTCTGCCGAAGCTATCGAGAATTTTCCAAGCTCTACAGCCTTTACAAAATCCGAAATCGAGAACTCACGGTACAATTCATTGCGATAGTGCCAGATGCTCCACACAAACAGCGGGAAGATGGCCTGCGAATATTGCCTCATAAACTCGGCAATGTCGAAAATGGCATGGTCGTTCAAAGTTACGCCCACACAAACATCGTGTAGCGACGGGGCATAGCACTGAAGGTTCTCTATGGCGTATGCGTATGTGTGGAACACGTATCTGTTTTCTGCTATCCGCTTCGAAACCGGCGACGCGCCCTGCATCAGAAAGTCGTAGTCGGCATCTACACAGGCTATCATGTCACGGCCCACGCTGTCGCCCACCAGACTCATAAGAACGGCTTTTTTTCCACGTTCCAAATGTTGCGTCCTGGCAGG
The DNA here is from genome assembly GCA_902477645.1 of uncultured Prevotella sp. Taxonomy (GTDB): domain Bacteria; phylum Bacteroidota; class Bacteroidia; order Bacteroidales; family Bacteroidaceae; genus Prevotella. The sequence continues at coordinate 4,651 of CABSIA010000068.1, forward strand.
CAGCATAACCTCAAAATATCTCTCCCCGTTCTCAAAACGGCTCAACACCGAACGCCAGAAAAATATGTCATCGTAGCTCTCGACGTAAGCCACTATCCTGCGCCGTGCCTTTTTTGAGGTTAGTCTGTTGGCAGCCTCAATATAAGCTGAAGATATCTGTTCATTAAGTCGTTTTGCCATGAGTATATAAGATAAGCCCTCTCCCCCTGCCCCTCATCAAAAGGGAGGGAGTAATTACCATTAAGGGATGAAAATACAAATATAATTATAAATTAAGGCATATCACTCCACTCCCTTTTGGTGAGGGGGTATGGGTGAGGCTGTGTCTGTGATGTCCGAAACCTCCGTAACACTGTCAAGCCATCCGTTCATTATCACGGCAGGGCTGTGCGTGGTCAGAACGATCTGCACATTGGGGTTCAGCTCCAAAATAAGGTCTATGAGCTGTTTTTGCCATTCCACATGCAGGCTGACCTCCGGCTCGTCCATGAAGAGCACGTATGGCTGTCCGTCTTCGACAAGTACCGTCAGCAATATCACCAGCATCTGTTTCTCGCCGCTCGACAGCTGATAAGGCAGCAGTGTCTCACCAATCTGCGAGAAACGTATCTCGTTCTCTGTGCGGACAATTTTTTTGCCCGTATCGGCAAACAGGTCGTCTACAATATCCTGGAATTTCCGCTTTGGCTCGCTCAATGCCTGCGCCTTCAGCGGCGCATCGGCATCACCACTCTGCAATGTGGCAATTATCCGGTTGCCTACGTTTACCTGATAGTCGAGATATTTTCGCTGCAACAAAAACAGCTGCCAATCAAGTTCGGTGACAAGACTTAAATCTTTGCCATCGTATCAGAATTCATCAGCGGGCGGTCGAACGAGCGGATCACGTCATATCTTATCCACTTCGCATCCTCCGGCACCACCTTCAGCCGCACCCCTTTCAGCAGATGGCTCGGAAACTCCCCACCCTGCGACAATCCCTTCACGACTTTATTCAGAATGGTACTTTTTCCGACACCATTCACACCACTCAGTATGTTTACCTTGCGATTAAGATTCCACACAATGTGTTTTTTCCCGCTCCAGAGCGAGTCTATCTCTATCTGCTTAATGTAGTCTGCGTATTTCTGCATAATGTCTCACAGGTATTATGTTGATGAACGTTTCTGCAAATATACTTATAAATATGACACAACCGCCATATCTTTCACTTTTTTTACAAAAAAACTTCTGCTGCTCTTCGGAATTATAGAAAAAAGCAATACCTTTGCGTCCGCATGAGAACATTGATTTTTACCATACTTCTTGCCATTGTCTCCACCCTCCATGCCGAAGATCCATGGAAGGCAGGCACAATTGTCAGCACACAAGAGATTGAGACAAAAGGACTCGGAGCATTCTTTGCAGCCGACACCATAAACGATGGGGTTTTCATGCGCATGCAGGGCAAATCCATACCTGCCAGATGCGAGATTAGCAGGAAATCGCTGCGCTACCTGCGAGTGCTGCATGCCGACGGCAAAGGAAACACACGTCGTGGAGAAATAGTATGCAACGCTGCCATTGCCGATGATCTCGTAGACATCTTCATGCAACTGTTCAAAGCCCGCTACCCCATTGAGCGCATCAGCCTCATAGACAACTACAACGCCAACGACGAGGCATCGATGGCAGCCAACAACACCAGCGCATTTTGCTACCGCCGCATTGCCGGCTCACAAAAGTTGTCGCGACATTCTCTGGGTATGGCCATAGACATAAATCCGCTATACAATCCATGCGTGAAAATCCGAAAAAACGGACAACGCACGGTGCAGCCCGCCAATGCGAGACAATGGTGCAACCGTAACCGCAACTTCTCATACAAAATCAGCAGGGGCGACCTGTGCTGCCGCCTGTTCAAACAACACGGTTTCCGATGGGGAGGCGACTGGAAAACGACAAAAGACTATCAGCATTTTGAAAAATAAGTCCTGTATTTTTCCGCTGAGCCGTAAGTATCACTCCAAATATCGGATGAGCCAATTTTTAGAACCCACCTTAAAAAAACTGTTTCATAAACCACAAAAAAATGCAACCGCTTGCGATGGCTGATGAACCCGCTTGCGATGGCTATTGCAAGCGGTTGCGATGGTATATGCTACATATATCTCAAAACTGCTATTTTCCCGACACGAGCACTCTTGCGCTGGAATTCGAATATATTGCCGGAACAGTGAAGCTTACGCCATTGTACGAGAGTGTCTGGCCCCCTTTCACATTCACTCCGCTATACGAATAATATTGTTGTGTGTTGGATGTCGGTTTGCTGTTCTTTGAACCAATTCCCATTATGGTACCGCCGCTGATGGTAAAGAAATAGTCGGTTTTGAACGCTGCCCCAGAGTCGTTGGATGCGGCCACGAAAATGCGGCCTCCCTTAAGATTGATATCGGCATCGCTCTTCACTCCGTGAGGCTTGGAGTCTTCTATTCCATATACCCACACGTCACCTGTAGTAGTTACAGAAATCTCACCGCCTGCAAGCTCAACGTTGCCAGTGGCATTAATGCCCTTTCCGCCGGCACCGGTGCTTACCAAGGTCAGTTTGCCCGAAGTCATATCTAACTTTCCCCCGGTTTTAAGAGCAGCAGAGCTGGAAATGTCGTTTTCAAGAGCATCGAAGACAGCATTGCCCGAAGTTGTAACATTTGCCGTTATGCCAGATACAACGATTGTGCTGTCAGCCTTTATGCCTTTCACGGCATCGCCGGTAACGGTGATATCGATGTTGCCCCCCTCAAGGAATGCGAAGCCATTGTCAGGATATTGGTCTTTAGTGCCTTTATTAACGCCTTTAAATCCGACATCTATGCCGTCGCCCTTAGAATTTATCACCAAAGAGCCGCCGGTCTGCTTAAAATATTCGCTGATATGAAGTCCGTCGCCAACAGCTGTCACATTTATGTTTCCACTCTCAACGACAAGATGCTCATCGCCAGTTATGCCATGCTTTGCATTTCCTGTCACGTTAAGCCTTCCCGAGCCTATGAACTTTGCGTGTCCGTTAACAAACAAACAGGCATTGTTCATTTTTCCTGCGCCGTCGGCAAGAGTATTCTGCCCATTCAGCTCAATTGTTATGAGCTTACCGTCCTGAATGTTTATTGCTGCGCTGTCTGCATTTGTCAGTGTAAGATTGTCGAGTTTGAACGAGGCGGCATAACTGCCGTCCATATAGAACGAGCCGTCAGCCGATGTTCCGCTCAGAGTATATTCCACCTGCTGCTGAAGCTCAGGCGCGGCAACTATGCATACATCTGCGCCGATAACTCTGACAGTCAGATATTTTGCTATATTTCCTGCAACTGTAACATTTGCCGAATTTCCGCTATATGTGACAGATACCGTATTGTCGGCAACGCCATCTGTTGTGACCTCCATTGTTGTGGCATTATCAAGCTGATACCGCCTGCCCTCAATAGTCAGCGAATTTCCCGTATATGTCATATTGCCGGTGTTTGCTGACGAATGTACAAATGTCACCTCACCTTGTGTAAGTCTCAGGCTCTGTGCCGAAACCGACAATGCGGGGAAAAAGATAAGGACCGAGAGTAAAATATTCCGTGGTTTCATAAGTATTTCTATTTAACAGCCATTTTATATGTCTTATCGCTTGCCTTCACCACATAAACGCCCTTATCAAGAGCCTTCTGTGCCGAGGCCGCATTCTGATATTCGCCGATTTTCACACCCGACAGGTTATAAACCGTAACAGCCTTACTGTCACTCATTACATTGTCTGCTATCCCGGATGTCTCCGTAAAAAGCATTTTACTGAGGTCTGCCAAAGCAAATGTCATGGTGCCCTCGCCATTGGCAGCGACAAGATTACCATCAGCTATTCGCATTTTTAGTCCGTTTACAGACATAGACACCTGTTTGCCGTCTGTATTCTCAAAAGTAAGATAACCGTATGTGCCAGCATTTGCTGTCAACGCAGTGGCAAGCAAAGCCAACGAGATATATAAATGTTTCATACAGATAAGTTTTTATTTTTGCAAAGGTAATAAAAACATCTGTAAATCAAAAATATATGATGCGAAATAACCTTAACAGAAAGAATAAGAACAAAAAACACCTCTCATATATCATCATAAATGAGGATTGAAAACGTAATTTGAAATATTATGTGTATCTTTGCAAGGCAAACGAAATCTCTTATCAAGAGATTTTCACAAACCAGATATAAAATGCCTGTTGAAGTTGATATATTGGAAGACAGAATCTTCCGGCTTTCGCCCGAATTGTTGAATATCCTGCTCAAAGACCATACAACGAGCAAGGAGGATATTCAGCGCAATATCTTTTGGGCGACATCTGACTATGAGCATCTCGGCAAGGGATATGAATACAAGTCGCCTATTCTGCCGGAACTTATTACAGGAAAGAACGGGCACGTTATCATGCCGCGTGTATTGAAAAGACGGGAATTGCAGCGTGGCCGCAGCCGCGAAAAAGCAGAGGTGTTCACACCTTCTTGGGTTTGCAATCTTCAGAGCAATGCGGTGGATAACTCATGGTTCGGGCGTGAGGACGTGTTCAATCATGAGAACGACGACCATACATGGACAACCAACACCAAAAAGATTGCCTTTCCCGAAGGCAAGACATGGCACGATTATGTACGTAGCACAATACTTGAGATAACATGCGGCGAGGCTCCGTATCTTGTCAGCCGATATGATACAACAACGGGGCAACCCATCGCATTGGAAAACCGCATAGGACTTCTTGACCGCAAGTTGCGCATTGTGAATGAGAACACCGAGACCTCAGGCGACTGGCTGAAATGGGCACAAGTGGCATTCCAAAACACATACGGATATGAGTGGCAGGGTGACAACCTGCTTATAGCCCGTGAGAATCTGTTAATGACATTCATCGAGTACTATCAGGCAAGATTCAACCGTGCCCCCCAATTAAAGACACTATTATACATTGCCGACATAATCTCATGGAATCTTTGGCAGATGGACGGTCTGAAGTGCGTTGTTCCTGACAGCTGCGGCATGAAGCCTTCGGCGCAGCAGTCATTGTTCGATGAGCCGGAATTGATTCCGTGTGAAGGGTGCAAGACCGGCAATATGCACACGCACAACGGCATTTATTGCAAAATTAAGGACTGGCAAAAAAATGAAGTGCTGACCTTCGTGTCATTATTGAAAGAAAGGAAATAAAAAAATGAACAAAAACTTGACAAACAACAAAATAGAATACATCGTGATGTTCATATCAGAATTTTCCAAGAAACATCACCTCACAGGACGGCAAGCATATTGCTATCTGAAGGAATTTGGAGGTGTTGAATTATTAGATAAATTCTATGACGTAATGCATACACAAAGTTTTGAGAATATGGTGACTGATGTCACTGCTTTTTGCCACAAAAGAGGAGGAACATTGCTATGAAACTTTACCATGGTACTGTATATGATATAGAGAATATAGATTTGTCAAAATCAAACTCTGCAAAAGACTTTGGCAGAGGCTTCTACCTTTCTCCTGACAGGCAACAGGCTGAACGTTGGGCCATTTTTAAGTCTATGCAACATAACGGAACACCTAAAGTCTATGAATTTGATTTTGACGAATGTTTACTGAAAAACGGCGGATTATCCGTTAAGCAATTTGAAGAATATACGGAAGAGTGGGCAAGGTTTATCTTTGCCAACAGGAAAAATCTATCAGAACACAACATTCACGATTATGACATAGTGATTGGCCCTATCGCAAACGACAAGGTAGGAATACAAATCCGTAATTATATAGAGGGAAACATTTCGTTTGATATATTTATTGAACGATTAAAATACATGAGAGGAATAACGTTTCAATATTTCTTTGGGACAGAAAAAGCAATTAAATATTTATCAAAGATATGAGTGATTTTCAATATATGGTGGAATGTACCACACGCGATGTGATAAGTCTGCTTATCGAACTCAACGGTATGCAGATGGCAGAGGCATTGGACAAGATGTATAATTCGAGAACATACGAAAATCTCCATAAAGAGGACACAGGACTATATATACAAAGTCCAGAATATGTGTATGAGGAATTGATGCACGAGATCTACAATTAAAAAGTCTACAAATAAAGGCTTGCCCATGAAACTCCATCATGTGAGGGATGCAAGACCGGCAATATGCACACGCACAACGGCATTTATTGCAAAATTAAGGACTGGCAAAAAAATGAAGTGCTGACCTTCGTGTCATTATTGAAAGAAAGAAGATAACATGACAGATATAAACACAAGAAAAGACACGACATTTCTTGACGGTATAATCACAGGAAGAGTTGAGCCCCATATCTATGCGTTTTCTACAGAGACTGTCCCCAACTACCTGAAGGTTGGAGACACAGCAAGGGGTGTGCTTGTACGTTTGGATGAGTGGAGAAGGATATTCCCTAATCTCATAAAGCAGTACGAACATTCTGCACAAATAGACGAAGAGACTATCTTCCGTGATTATTCTGTTCATACTTTTCTGGAAAAAGAGAAGGGCAGAGAACGGCTACTGCCAAATACTTTCAGAGATTTACCTTACTATTCAAATGAGTTTTTCAAAGAGGCTACGACGGCAGATTTGAATGAGGCAATATTGGATATTAACCAAAGTGCAATCGCAAAAGACGGGAAATACCAGTTCTATTCACCCGATAGACTGCCCCAGACATTTACCTATGAGCGAAAAGAAATATTCGCACCGAGAGCAAACCAGCAACAAGTTATCAACAACTTTAAGACGGCAGTTGCGGCCGGGCGAACAAATCTATTGCTGTATGCGGTCATGCGGTCTCGTTAGCCATTCACAGCCATGTGTTGCGCAAAAAAGATAGACGCAAATATTGTCGTTATCGTTTCTGCAAAAGCTGATGTAAAAGAGGAATGGAAAAAGACGGTTGAAAGCCATGTGGATTTTGCAGGATACAAGTTTTTGGATAGCGGAGTGTTGAATAGTAATGAAAACATCATTGCCGACACGTTGGCAACTGGTGATAAAGTTGCATTATTCTTGACACTACAGGATTTACAAGGTGAGAAAATAAAAGCTAAGCATAAAGAAGTTTTTGAGCATCAGATTGATTTACTCATTATTGATGAGACACATTTCGGTGCCAGGGCTACCTCCTATGGAAAAGTATTGCAAGAGCAACGCTTCAAAAAGTCTGAAATAGCAAAAGAGCTGAAGAGTGTCGATGGTTTTGAGACTTTGGACCAAGTTGAAGACGCTGTAAAGGCATTAGACACAAAAATCAGAATACATCTTTCAGGTACACCATACCGAATTCTGATGGGTGATGAATTTCATAAAGAAGATATAATCGCCTTTGTTCAGTTTACGGATATTATCGATGCACAAAAACAGTGGGATGACGAACATCTGAATGATGACGAATGCAATGAATGGGATAATCCATATTATGGCTTCCCTCAGATGATTCGCTTCGCATTCAATCCCAATGAGTCAACAATAAAGAAGATGGAAGAATTGCGTAAAAGTGGTATTACATACGCACTTTCTGAGTTATTCCGTTCACATTCAATGACATCTAAGGCAGACGGCTGTCACCGACAGTTTATACATGAGGCAGAGGTATTGGATTTGCTGGAGGTAATAGACGGAACAAAAGAAGATGAAAATCTGTTTGGATTTCTTGATTACGACAAAATCAAGGAAGGTAAAATGTGTCACCATCTTGTTGTAGTATTACCATTCCGCTCTTCTTGTGATGCCATGGCTACATTGATTAGTAGAGAACAAAAGCGATTCAAAAATCTTAGCGAATACGAAATAATCAATATCGCAGGCTTTGATGACATAAAGAAATATAAAAGTACAGATGACGTAAAACGGACTATCAAAGACTGTGAGGAAAAGGGACACAAGACATTGACACTGACCGTTAACCGTATGCTTACAGGTACAACGGTTCCACAATGGGATACAATGATTTATCTTAAAGGAACAGCTTCGCCACAAGAATATGATCAGGCGATATTCCGTTTACAAAATCAGTACGTCACAACATTCAAGGACGAAAACGGCAATATCATAAAATATAACATGAAGCCACAAACACTGTTGGTGGACCTCGACCCTAACCGCATGTTTCGTCTACAGGAAATGAAGTCACAGCTCTATAATGTCAATACGGAGGCTCAAGGCAATGTGCGGTTAAAAGAACGTATCGCAAAAGAACTGTCAATTTCGCCTATTATTGTGCTTAATAAGAACAAACTGCAGGAAGTGACTCCAACAAATATTACGGATGCCGTTCGCGAATATTCCCGTAACCGCAGTATTATGGATGACGCAACAGAGATTCCCGCAGACAGCATTCTGTTGGGCGATGCGGATATATTAAAGGTAATTCAGGAGATTGCTCCCATTGACGCAAAAAACGGTTTGCAGATTAAACCAACGGAGGGTGAGGAAGATAATTATGATAATCCTGATGATCCACCTGAGCAACAAAAAGATGATACAGAACAGGAGAACAACAATAATCAGCAACCCGAACAGCCAAAAGAAGTTGAGGACGAAGATAAATTGGGGAAACGGTTAGCCGCCTATTATGCCCGTGTTCTCTTCTTTGCCTTTTTGACGGAATCTACCGTAAAGTCGTTGGAAGAGATTATTGTAGCTATTCATGCAACGGAAGGCAACAGGCGTATAGCGAAAAATCTTGGTCTTAATATCAATGTGTTGAGAGTAATTCAGCAAAAGAGCAATCCGTTTATTCTTCAGAAATTGGATTTCAAGATTGAGAACGTCAATGACCTAATACGTGATACGGCTCTTACTCCTATTGAACGTGTTGAGGTAGCTATGCGCAAGTTCGGGCGTTTGTCTGATTCGGAGATAGTTACCCCTGCAAAGGTTGCAGATGAGATGGTTGCGATGCTGCCATTCGAAGAATTGGACAACAACAAAGATGCAAAATTCCTCGACATTGCAGCTAAGCAGGGAGAGTTCTCCATAGCATTATACAAGAGATTTGGTGAGAAAGTAAAAGAAAGATTATATGCAATCCCAACCTCAACATTGGCATACGAGTTTACCCGTACAATTTACACCTTGCTCTTAATGCCAGTTGAAAACATATTCTCCGATTTTACATCGTATGATTTAATCGGTAACAATAACGAAAAGATAATAAAGAAATTAAAAGACATGCAATTCAATACAATTATTGGTAATCCACCGTATCAAGAGACGAACATAGGAAATGGTAATGGTTCTGATCCTATATATCATTTGTTTATTGACGTGGCTAAAGATTTGTCTATGCGGGTTTCTCTTATCCATCCTGCAAGATTCTTATTCAATGCAGGTAAGACACCGAAAGAATGGAATACAAAGATGCTAAATGATTCACATTTTAAAATATCAAATTTTTGGATCGACAGCTCTTCTGTTTTCCCAGGAGTTGAAATAAACGGAGGAATAGTCTCTTCTATATGGAATAAATCTCTCTATTTTGGCAAAATTGGCTTCTTCTCTGCGTATGATGAAATTAAAACTATACTTGCAAAAGTGAAATTAAATAAAGATCTATCATTTGCAACAATTGTTGGGCCACGGGAATATTATCATTTGACCGAAAACATTTACGAAGAAAATCCACAAGTCAATAATCGACAAAGCAAAGGACACAAATATAGCTTTGGGGCTAACATCTTCAAGATTTTCCCTGAACTATTTTTTGACCAGCAACCAAAAGATAAGGACGACTATATACTTGTCTACGGCAGGTCACAAAGTAAACGCTGCTATAAATGGATAAAAAGAAACTTTGTTACTAATAAAGAGAACACCTCTACTTATAAGGTTGTCATTTCAAAAGCAGACGGTGCTGCTGGAAAAATAGGAAGCCCTGTGCCTGCCCGTATTCTTGGAAAAGTCGAGGTGCTAAATCCTAACACTGTATACACAGACACATTTATTGGAATTGGAAATTTTCATACTATTTATGAAGCAGAAGCTTGCCGAAAATATATCATGAGTAAATTTGCAAGAACCATGTTAGGAACAATAAAGGTCACACAAGATAACTCAAAAGAGTTATGGGCAAATGTTCCTATACAAGACTTTACAACAAATAGCGATATTGATTGGAGCCAAAACATACCAGAAATAGATGCACAACTCTATGCAAAATACGGGCTTTCAGAAGAAGAAATAACTTTTATAGAGTCAATGATAAAACCTATGTGAAAATAAACAAACATCTATAAATTATAGGTGCAAATATTACGGCGACTATCAATCTTATCATTAAGTGATAGTCGCCGCAATTGGTAATATACCCCATATGCCATATTAACAGATGGAAAGTAATTGGTTGCTGGCTATATTGGAATAGATGTAGTTCAAGTTACCAAAGGACAACACTTCCGTTATCATCCATGCAGGAGGGTAGTCCTCAATAAAATTTT
>CABSIA010000069.1 GCA_902477645.1 uncultured Prevotella sp.
TTGGCGGGTTGCCGTTGTCGGTGCCGATACATTATACATATCTGGCGGGGCAAAATATCGCAATACGGAATTTTCTCCATTACGGGATGTGGCAAGAAGAACGGTGCCGTTTTCCGCCGTGCTCACATACAGGCTGTCGGCAGAAGCCTGCAAGTCGGTAATACTGTTGCCGTCCATTATGGATGTGCGGAAAGAGCGGCCGGAGGTGTCAAACGGCAACACTCCTCTGCCTGCCGTGCCTATGTAGACACAGCCACGAGATGCCGCCACCTTTACAAAGCGGGTATCACCGCACGATTGCGGTTTCTGGTATGCGGCGGCTCTTCTCACATCTCCATGCGGCAGCAAGATCAGGCTTCTCGGCGTTATGGCACAAATGGTGTACCGTGTATCATTCTTCTTTGTGGCGGGGCGCTTGTCATAGAGCAAGGCTATGTCGCGGATATTGCGTTCTGTGAAATTCCTTATAGCTCCGAGACGCAACGGCTCAATGCCGCCGTCCTCTGCTCTTCCGCCCGATATCACGTACAGCCCATTTACGGTAGCCACATAGATCTTTGAGTCGGGCGCACGAAGCAGGCCTGTAACCTCGCAGTCGATAATATCGCCAAAAGCAGGGGTCATTGACAAGGTGCGTTTGTCGAGAACATACAACCCTACGTTGTTGCCCACGTACAGCTTGTCGCCACCAGCATCCACAATACCGCTTACCCAGCATTTCTCACTTTTCCTCTCTATCGGGAAAGCTATGTTGACAATGTTTGTGCCATCGTAGCGGTCTACACCTGTCGAAGTTCCAAAATACACGTAGCCAGTCTTGTCGCGATAGATGGTTTTGACGGAATTCGATGACAGGCCGTCTTCGGTGGTCAGCACACCCAAGGATGAAAAGGCAGAAGAATAAGAACGCAAGGGCAGCAGAGCGCACACGATAAGGCAGAATACGGCTATCCAGCCCTTGCGGAATATGTTGGTTGAAGTAGGTCTCGTCATCTGTGGTTTAGTAATTGAGAAATAATTACCTGCAAATATACATAATAATTCACATACCACAAAAGATGAGGCCTACTTTTGTTTTTTTTAGTTGACAACTTGTCAACTAAATCTGTAAACAGCATTTGCCACATCCTCTGCCCATTGCCTTGCCTGTGGCAAGGCACGGACGAGGGCTATGGCAAGTATGCTCCCATACAAACGCACGAGATCCACTAGTTATGCTCCATGCTGTTAAGAGAGTGAATGCGTGTAGGCTCGTTGAGCCAGTCACCGGGCGACGGCTCCAAAGCGATACGATACTGTCCCTCTGCTGCCTTTAGCTATTATCTTCCGTCCATTGCAGACATAAATGCCAGGCTGCTTTGGGTAAGCAACCCTTGTTCCGTCAAGAGCATGATATTCCTGCCGGGTATTATAGTCTAAAGTAATGTCTGCTATGTCATCGGCTTCGGCAACAGGCACGAAAGAGAAGACGGCATAGTCGGATGAAGCATCGGACGTGGCAAGTACGAGCGATGTTCCGCTGTTGTTCCAGAAAGGTGCATCCTTAAGACCGCCCACGGCACGGCCTGAAGTCTGTATCGCAGATCGGTTGTCAGCGGAGGTATAGATGAGGAATGTGTTCCATGCGGCATCATATTCGTTGGTTCCGAGTTCCTGTTTCTCGTTCAGATACCTGCCGTCGAAAACGCTCGTTATCTTATACCCCTCGCCATCGTGCGATAAATGCCAGTGCTGACGCTCTGGGGCTGTGTTGTTCTTGCTTGAGAGTTTTGCCTTGGCTGACGAGGCAATGTTTGAAAGATAACTTACTTTGGAGTTTATCGTGACCTGTATGTAGTATTCGCCCTCGTCGAGAACATTCTGTTTCCATCCGAGACTGTCGAGAAACTGCTGTGAAGGGACGTTGTTGCGTAGCATCGTGAACGTGCCGTTTACCTTGAAGTTCTGCTGCTTGTTGCCTGTAACTGTACATCCCTCTATATGTCCAGAAGAGGTCTGCTCCCATATATCAATGCCGCAACGACCGTTGTTGTTGAACTCACAGTCTTTGAATGTGATGTTTGTGGTACCTTCCTGAATATTGGCACCGTCCTGAACGGCAGAGTTGTTGCAAAGCACTCGTGTAAAAGTCAGATTATTGCCTCCCACGGTATGAAGACACGAAGAGGATGGATTGTTGGAAAGGTCAGTATCGGTGATGACGGCATTGTTGACATGACGCAGATATAGGTTCTGGAAGTATAGCGAACCATCGTCTGCGGGGTCAACGAAGTTGTCGTGGAAACGGCAATTGGTGATCTCCACATTATCGCAACGCTTGAGGTGGGTCATTCCGAAGTCGGTTATCTCAACATCACGCAAAACGATGTTGTGATGCCTCGTATCGCCAAGGGCTGTAATGGCGACGGCAAACCTCTGCACGCCCTTTGCTGTGCTCATCAGCTTCAGACCTTCAACCCCAGCATCCCTGAGCACACTGTATTCTCCCTTGTTCTGAATACCTGTATAGTCACCTGCAGAGAAGCGGAGCACAGTCTTGCCGCTTCCTGCACCGATAAGTGTAACATAGTTTTTCAGTATAAGGGTCTTGGTGAGGTCGTGTGTGCCTTCCTCAAGAATAACTCGTCCGGCAACGTTGGCTGCCGACACTTGGTCGATAGCCGACTGTATATCGCCACCTACTTGTACCGTAACATCCTTTGCCGAAGCCTTTATCACGAAGACATCCTGTAAGGGAAAGACCGAAGTCAGCAAGGCTGACATGATAATCATAAAACGTTTCATATTTACTATATTTTTATTTGAGGTTTCTGGTTATCTCGTCACCGTTGTGCCAGTTGCAGGCTGACGGTTGCATATCAGTTTACTATCCACTTACGCCCATTCCTGATATAGATGCCCCGTTTTATTTGTGAAGGCTGTATGCGTCTGCCTTGCAGGTCGTAAACGTTATCTTTGTTGCCGTGTGGTGTTGATGGTATCACGTCAACGCCAGTGCTTGTTTTGTTGACTCTACCGTAGAATTCCACCTCTGCGACATTGCAAAAGCTATTACTCGGACTGATATAGCGCAAATAACGGTAATAGTCTGGTATGTCAATAGCTACCGAGGTAAAAGTAGATGTCGCAGGTGTGCCGCTAACAGTATGGATTGTTACGGCATCACTGAAAGTTGATTTATTGGCTACTTGAAAACGGCCGCCATTCATACGTTGCGGATGGCTTTGGCGCGGGCAATAACGTATTTCAGTCACTCGCCCCTGACAACCTTCTCCGAGGTCGATACCTGCCCATGCGCCATCTGCCTGAGCCGCATCAAAATATGTATCCATAAGACCGTCAAAGACGGCCGAGCGTGTGGTAGAGCTATTATTGTTCCATGACCCTGTGGTGCCGATGACAGTTCCTGTTAATTTCTCGATACGGATAATATCAACAGAAGCCATTTCAGACTTCTCGCTTTCTACGCCATCTACAACAGCACTCACACAATAGCTGTAGTTTCCTTCTTCAAGGTCTTTATCGTCAAAATTGTTTGTCTCAGTCTCGCCAATAGCCACACCGTCTCTGTAAACAATGTATTTTTGAGCGCCATATATGCCGTTCCACAAAAGATGTGCTGTTGAGACTGGTATGCAAGTAGCCGTGAGGTTTACGGGTGTCGTGCTGTCTGCGGCCTGAGTTGAAGTAGCCTCGAATGTTACGTTGTCATAGCAGGCGGAATAATCTTCGCCTGCACACACGAGCATGCCGATATATGTTGTAGTAGGAAGAGTAAGAGTCAGCTGCTGAATCAGGTGCCAGTTTTCACCATCCCTGCTCTGATATGTATATACATTACGTCCGTCGCGGGTGATACGCATCCACACGGGAGCATACGTAAAGTCGCATCCTGTTTTCCAGTTTGTCTGACTTCCTGCAGAAGTCCTCGACACCGTAGTGCAATATCGCAGTCCGGTGCCGCCAAGGGTGATACCAACTTGCTGTGAGCCACTCGTCAGGCTGGAACGGAGCATGATACCAACGGCATTGAACGTTTCTTTGGTTGAAACAAGACGTACTGTAAGCGACCCGTTGCCCCGCAGCTTCCGGTACACAAATCCATGTCCTTCGTCCGAGCGGCGGAAGCCGTTGCCGCCTCCCTTAACGATGAATGAGTTGGCAAGGCTGTTTGTATAGTATCCTGTTGTCCAGCCATTACCGATACTTGCTGTTTTCCATCCGTTGGGCAGACCACCAGCCTCAGGCACGTATGTCTGGACGACATCAGAGGCTTCTGCACTGCCTGCCTTGTTGTAGAGAACTACCTTGTAATAATATTTATGGCCAGCCTCAACAGTTTCATCACGATAAGACTTTCTTGTATAGTTGTTGAGGTCGGCAATGACAGTGAAATTTTCCCCGTCATTGCTACGCAATATGCGAAAGCCACTTGCGTCATCGCGCCGGGTGTCTTTCCATTCGAGCCATACGCTGCCCAGTCCGCCTTTGGCTTTTAGTTCCTCTGCAGGTGCCGGTACCTCACTTACAAGTGGTGAGTTGGCAGCGTCAATGGTATAGAAAAGTGTGCCAAAGTCTGGCTCTCCCTCAGGCCTTGTGAGGTAGGCATAGGCTGTAACACTGGGAAAAAGATTAGACATGTCGAGTCCTTTAACCTCTTTGTAATGATGGTAAACACACTCATAGCAGCGACCGTCTGGAGTAAGACGGAAGCCGTTGTTGTGTGTGGAGATATAATACCACGCAGAGCTGCCGTCGGAAGCGAATTCTGGTTCGTAGTACAAGTCTTCGTGTCCGAGGTTGTAGGTACACCAATATTCAAATCCACGCAGCAGGCGGTTGTTGTCCTCACCCCATAAGTCGTCGCCCTGACACCATGCCAGCTGTGCCATTTGGGCAAGAGCATTCAGAGTAAGCATGGCATGAACGTTGTCACGCCCCATTTCCTTGAGCTGACCATTGTCGAGAAGACTGCAATAGACAGAGCCTGGCACAGTCTGTGAGCGAAAATAAGAAAGTCCCTCTTCGTAAATCTCTTCATCGTCCAATAATAGTCCTGCTCCCAGCACTGCCATCATTGCAGGTGCCGACCATGAGGACATGGTGTTGTACAGTGCTTGTTGCTTACAGGCAGGATAAAGAATGTTGCGTACCATATTCAGGAAGTTTGTTCTGTCGCTCTCTGCCCATCCTTCGTAGAAAGACCCATCTTCGTAACGCAACATCTCTGCTGCCATTGACATTGTTACAGAAGGAAACTGGAACAACTGGTTATTGGCAGACTCGACTTTGTTACCCCACGCTGAAAGCAATTTTACAGCGTGGTCGGCATAACTTTTCTGACCGGTAACATGCCATTCGATGGCATCGATAAGTGCGGCTGTAGCATCGCCAGAGGCACGCTGGCGTGTGCCGTCGCTTCCGCCAATGTCGGTAGCGGGATTGGCTACACGGGTGCAGTTGCCATAAGCCGATGACTTCAGTTTTAGCCATGAACTGTACCAAGGCTCATCACGTGCGTCTACATGTTGCTTTATGCGTTTAAGATCATTCATCGTTAATATGCTTCCCGGATGAACAAATGAACGCTGGGCTAAACTGATGTTTATTGAACAGAACATCATCAAAATTGCAGTAACTGATTTTAGTCTCATAATTAAGTATATATTTGTAAACATGACGATAAGCAAACGCTATGGCACGCATGCTTTATTTATATATACGTAAAGAGATTAAATATTGCACAAGAAAAATAAAGCCTTATCTCATTTTTTGAACATTTTTATTTTTAGTAATGTTTAAAAAACAACTTATGCAATTATGCTTTTGCCCTTGCTGTTGCTACGAATACCTATTACCCAGGGCGATGCCCTGGGCTATGTGCCTGTTGCCCCTTTGGGGCGCATAGTACACAATTATTGCGTAAGTTATTTTTGCATATTACATAAGTTTTTGGGCGACAAAGAGTTGTCCGGAATTTTGCCATGTCAGATTTTTTACCCATCTTAGTGTTGCAAAAACAAAGGCGCTTGGTGGTTCTTCCTGATGCTTGCCTGAATAAATGTCCAATCTGCCATAAACAGTATGAAATCGCCACTTCTCGACAACTGTTGCGGATTTAAGGTTTTATAAAATTAAATAAATTTTTCATTTATATGGCAAAAATCTAATATTTAATCATAAAAAATGGATATTTGTTTTGCCCTTTTAGCTATTTGACATAATTTTATGCTCATATTTTTAAGCTTCGGATGTTCCCCATGATGCGTCCGGGTTATGTCTAACTAAAATGGTTTTATATGGGACTAATATTTTTATACCTGTTTGGTGCCTTGACGGTGTCGTTTCTTTGTTCTGTTCTTGAGGCAGTTCTGTTGTCCACCCCAATGTCGTTCATATCCATGAAAGAAAACAAGGGAGCACGGTCGGCCTCGCTGCTGAAGAAATACAAAACAAATATCGACAAGCCTGTGGCTGCAATATTGTCGCTCAACACTGTTGCCCACACCATTGGCGCCGCAGGAGTAGGCTCTGAGTCGGTGAAGATTTTCGGCGAGGCTTATTTTGGCATAATATCGGCGGTGCTGACACTCCTCATTCTCGTGTTCTCAGAGATAATTCCCAAGACCATAGGCGCATCATATTGGCGTGCGCTCGCACTGCCTTCCTCCAAAGTCATACGCGTATTCATATTCGTCACCTACCCGCTGGTGAAACTGTCTGAATACATAACGCGGATATTCACCCCCAAGCAGCATCAGCTCACAGTGAGCCGTGAGGAGGTGTCGGCAATGGTCAGCGTTGGTGCCGAGGAAGGAGTGTTTCAGGCAAAGGAAACCAGGATAATACAGAGTTTCATAAAGCTGGTGAATGTCACGGCAGGCGAGATAATGACACCCAACATCGTGGTGGCCTCGGCAAAGGAGACGCTTACGCTCCGCGAATTCTATGCCGACAAGCATTTCACGCCCTATTCGCGCATTCCCGTATATGGCGAAAACAAGGATTATATCGTAGGCTATGTGCTACGGGCTGCCGTGCTGGAAAAACTTGCCGAGGACAAATTTGACATGACGCTCTCGCAGATTCTTCGTCCCATACTCTCGTTTACGGAAACAGAGTCGGTGATGAAGATCTGGGAGAAGATGCTTGAGCAGAAAGAGCACATATCGGTAATCACCGACAGCTACGGATGTCTGAGGGGGCTTGTGACCATGGAGGATGTTATCGAGACCATGCTTGGAGTGGAGATTGTCGACGAATATGACACTGTGACCGACATGCAGTCATTTGCCAAGGATACCTGGATGAAAATGAGGCAGAAGCGTCAGTACATGGTGTAATGTAGATATGCCTTGGCTAATATTCATTTATATCCGTGTCAAACGGTAGGCATTTTATTCAGACTTGTATATCACGTAATCTTTCAGCTTAGCCCATGAGACGTTTTGAGAGTAGGTTGTCTGGTATGCGCCTATTTCCAATTTGTCGGTTGAGACGTCAATGGGAGAGCCAGGCATGTTTTCCCATGTCTTGCCGTCGGTGCTTGTGCGTGCAAACAGCAGGTTACCCCTGCGCTCAAATTGCAGATGGCGGTCGAAAGCGTATCCTTTGTAGTTGGGATATTGCGGTCTGCCCGTACGACTTAGTGCCGTGAGCATATTGCCGCAATTATACAGTGGGAATGCGCCGAGCTGATAAAATGTGTCGCCGGCCCTCACGAGAATGCCGCATTCGTTGTAGCTTTTTACACTGTGCTGCGAAAGCCCCTCCATGTCGTCTACGGTGGCCATTACCACAAAGTCGCCCACAGCGTCAAGATATTTCTCGCCGCCGTTGGCAAAAGGCGCTTCGTTGAATGCCTCCGATTGTGTGGATAGCGTGAATGACTCTTTTTTCTCAAAGACGGGTCTCATCAATGGCGAGAGTTCAAATTTGCTGTCGGGATCTGTCTCCTCGAAGTCGTCGTCACCAAGCGACGGCTGTCCGTCGCCTTCGTTTATGCGTGTTGCCTCGTATGCCTCTCTTACCTTCTCGTCAGACATAGATGTGGGGGAAATACGGAGCGAGTGTATGTAGCCCACAAAATTGTTGGTTCCGTCTCCGTCGGCACCGATGGTTACTTTGCCCTCAGGACGTACCATGATGAAGTTGTTTTTCTCGCTGACGGGCACGCCATTGCGGTAAATGCGCTCCATCCAGCCGTCGAATGTGATGGTCCACATCTGCCATTTGCCAATTCCAGCCCTCACCTCGCCAGGTGCTCCTGTGCTCTCAAACGAGCCGTTGTGGTTGACTATGCCAGCTGCGTGGTCGGAGCCAAGACGGAACTCTGTCGTTGCGAGGTCGGCATGCGATGAGGACAATGATGCCACGGTGGAGACGGGGCCGCCTTTTGTCTGCAACACCCATGCCGAAATGGTATATGGCGAGTTGTAGCGGTAGGTGGCTGGCAGGGCGTTCACGCTTCTGAGATATTGTGTGCCGTTTAGGAACATTGCCCATCTGCCGTCCTTAACGCGCATTCTTATTGGTTTGTTGGCTGTAAACGTGTCATTGATCTTTGCAATATCGAAAGGCGCGGTCTTTCCTCTGGCTATCTCTGTGGCGTTGATTTCCAGTTCGTTGTGTGCGTTGCGCTTCTCTCGCTCTACGTCTTTTTGATGCATTCCCGGATAGGCGTCGTTGCTCTCTATGTTGACTTCCGGCAACTTGGGTGCCTTGTTCCACACCTTGATATTCCACACGGCGGGCATGTGTCCGTTTTTCTGTGTGTCCGTTATAGTCAGCTTTATGTATCTTGCCTTGCAATTGCCTTTGTCAATCATGGGCGAGCCTTGCATGGTGTTGGCGGTACGGTCGGCAAACAGTGTCCATTTTTTGCCGTCGGCAGATGTTTCTAACTTATACTGATAGAAGAATGTGGCATACTCGAACTGTGTCCATATCTCACTGATTTTCTGGGTTTTTCCCAAATCCAGCTGTAACCATTCCTTGTTGTGTTTGCCTGACGGCGCGTCCCAGTTGGTGTGGCGTGCCTTCCATAGTGTGGCGTTGTTGTCGTCAACGGCATACTCAGGCTTAAACCACTCGTCATAATACGATGATGCCGTAACCTTGGCTCCGGATGCGAGGTTTTTGAATTTCGATGTTTTGAACACATCCACGCCCAGTGCGTTATGCGTCGGAATTATAGGGTTGATGTTTCCCTTGCCGTCGAATGTCATGCGGTCTATGCACACCTGACGGTTGAAGCCGTGAATTGATTTCGGGTTGTTGTGTCTGTGGTAAACGATGTAATAGTCGCCGTTTATTTCCAGTACGGAATGGTGGCCGGGACCATGAACGGTCTCGTCCTCGTTTGTCGTGAGAATTTCGCCACGGTATGTAAAAGGCCCCATCGGGCTTTCTGTTGATGTGGCATACTGCACCCTGTAAGTGTCTGTATGGCAGCTTCCCGATGAGTATGTGAGATAATACACGCCATTGCGTTTGAACACAAACGGTGCCTCGAAAATATCCTTCAGCTCAGTGTTTGGGATGAGGCGTTTCCCTGTGAAGAATGCATCGGCGGCAATAGGGTAGGGATGGTTCTCATTCCATCTGCGGGCATCTCTCCTTATGCTGTCAGCAAGTGCGTTGACCTCAAATTCTCCGTCTTTCAGTTTTGCCACGCCACATCCGAACCCGTCGAAAATTCCCCATGTGGTGAAGTACAGGTACTGGCTTTTGTCGTCGTCCTCAAAAAGCATGGGGTCGAGGGTTATCGCATTGTGCACATATCTGTCGGGCACCATCACGGCATCCTCTTTGCCGAGAATGTTTTTCCAAGGGCCGAGTGGTGACTCGCTCTCGCCTATGTTCACGTTGCACGGCTCACAATAGTAGTAGCGGTATTTCCCGTTGGGCTGCCGCACGACATCGGGTGCCCAAACGACCTCCGTCGTGGGCCAGTTCATAACAAAATTTCTCCAGTTGACAAAGTCTTTGCTCACCCATACCTGAGCGGGGCCGTAGCCGTTGCCTGTGCCGTCGGTGGTGGCATAGAGATAGTATGTGTCACCAAACTTCCTAATCGTAGGGTCGGCGAAATATCCAGGTATAAACGGGTTCATATTTCCGGCTGCGTTCCATGCCGTTCCCACCACGGGTGAATGTTTGTACTCCTCTTTGGTAGGATTTTGTGCCAGCGATGCGGTAGCAAACATCATCAGCGCAGTCAATGCCAAACTATTTCTCATAACTTTTCATTAATTATTTTTTATCTCCGTCGGTTTCACTCCAAACTGTTTGAAGAAGCATTTTGAGAAATACGACGGGTTGTTGAAACCTACGGTGTAGCAAACCTCGCTGACTTTCATGTTGCCATCAGCCAGCAGCTGTGCCGCTTTCTTCAGGCGTACAATCTGTATCATCTCGTTGGGCGACACGTCGGCGAGAGTCTTTATCTTTGCGAACAGCCTTGAGCGGCTGACGCACATTTTATCAGCCAGGAAATTGACGTTCAATTCAGGGTTCGAGAAATTCTCCTCAATTATTGCCTGCATTCTCTCCAAAAACTCCTTGTCTATGCTCGATGAAGCTATCTCCGTAATTGGCTCAGACGGGTTTGTGGAATACTTCTCGCGCAGCATCCTTCTCATTTGCATGATATTCGCGCAGCACGCCTCAAGATAGCTTATCGAGAATGGCTTCTCAATGTATGCGTCCGCTCCCACATTCATGCCCTCCACCTTTGAGTCGTTGTCGGTCTTTGCCGTCAGCATCACAAACGGGATATGGCTTGTGGCGGCATTGCTCCTTATATGTCGGCATAGCTCTGCGCCGTCCATTCTCGGCATCATCCAGTCGCAGATGATGAGCGACACGTCGTTTGCCGACAGCTTGTCAAGCGCCTCCAGTCCGTCGTGGGCCACGATTACACGGTTGGTCTCCGATATATTCTCTTTGAGATATTCTAACATGTCGTTGTTGTCGTCCACGATGAGCACAGCAGTGTCATTCGTTGGCTCCACGCCGTGTGTGGTGCTTACGTGTGTCTCCGCCATGTTCTTGTCTTCTGCCGTTACAGTCTCCGTCTCTGCACTCTGCATTATATCCTGTCTCACAGGCAGCAACACCGTAAATGTAGCTCCGTGCCCTGGCTGCGATTTTACGCTGACCGTACCCTTGTGCTGTTCCACGATATTTTTAACAATACTCAGTCCTATTCCCGTTCCTGGTTTGTTGTTCTCCGACTGGTAGAAAGCGTTGAATATGTGCTCGTGGTCCTTTGGGTCTATGCCCACACCGTTGTCCTCCACTTCGATGGCAAAGCTGTTCCCGTCGGGCATTACATGGCACGACAGGCGAACATAGTCGCGCGTGTATTTTCGTGCGTTTGTGAGCAGATTGCTCACCACCTTTGTGATACTCTCGTTGTCGATTATGGCGGTGAAATGGCTGTCGGGCATCTCTACGGCAAACTTTATCCCGTTCTGTGCAAATGTAGGCTCGAAACGCTCTGTTACCGCTTTTAGCATGTTGCATACGTTCTGCACTCCAAACCTCACCACCATGCTTTGGCTCTCAACCTTGCGGAAGTCGAGCAGCTGGTTTACGAGGTCGAGCAGCCTGTGGGCGTTGCGGTCGATGATTCTCAGACTGCTTCGCTCAGACTCCGACAATGAGGCTGTTGTCTTGACCAGTTTCTCCAGCGGGCCGATAATCAGTGACACAGGTGTGCGTATCTCGTGGGCAATGGTTGTGAAGAATTGTATCTTGGAGTTTCTCACCTCCAGCTCTTTCTCCTCGTTCAGCTTTTTCATCTGCGCCTCGTGTCTGCGGCGTTCTCTGCCTATGGTGTAGCGGAACATGTACACAATAAGCACTATCGCAACCATCACATAGAGCAGTTTTGCCGGTACACTCCAGTAGAATGGCGGATTTACTACAATTTCCAAAGTTGCCTCCTCTGTGCTCCACACACCGTCGTTGTTGGTGCCTTTCACTCTGAATTTGTATGTTCCCGGTGCGAGGTTTGTGTATGTTGCGGTGGAGTGGTTGTCTGCCATAATCCACTGCCGGTCAAATCCCTCAAGTATATACATGTAGCGGTTTTTCTGTGGAACGCAGTAGCTGAGCGATGCAAACGAGATGCAGAGCATTTTTTCGTTGTATTCCAGTTCTATGTGAGCGGCGGTGTTCAAAGACTCCTTTAGTCGCTTGTCGCCAACTTCCACAGTCTCGTTCATTACCTGCACCGATGTTATCATAACCCTCGGTGCCTTGGTGTTGGTCTTTATCTGATACGGATAGAAACTGTTGAATCCGTTTACCGTTCCCAAATAAATGCAGCCGTCAGAAGCCTTCATAGCTGCATTCGGCAAAAAGATGTTGCTCTGCAGGCCATCGTTCACATCGAAGTGCAGCATAGGCTTGCCTTCGGTGTATTTGTACAATCCGTTGGTTGTTGTTACCCATAACGAGCCGTTGTCCTCTACGATACCGCTAATGCCAATATTGTCGGCAACTTTCACAAGTCCAAACTTGTCTTCTTTCTCATCATATAGCAGCAGTCCGTCGTCGGTGGCTGCCCACATCTTGCCGTTTTCCTCCACACACAGGCTGTTGACGACCGAATGTGCCTGCTCACCTTTGTATGTTCTCCATTTGCCGGTTGCCTTATGGTATCTCCATATACCGTACCCTTGTGTGGCAAACCACAGCTGTCCGTTCTCATCCTCCGTAATATCCATAATTGTAGACTCGATGGCTTTCACGCGCTGAAAGTCGTCAGTGGCGCGTCTGTACATGTTTATGCCGCTGGTGGTTGCCACCCATATATTTGCCTTGCTGTCACGGAAAATGGCATAACAGCTGTTGCTGTAAAGTGAGTTGACGTTATTGGATTTTGATGTGTACCGTCTGCATTTCCTGCTGTGTATGTCCATCACGTATACGCCGCCTGTATATGTTCCTATCCACAGGTCGTTGCCGTCTATGCAGAGGGCGTGTATGTTGTTGTCAGACATTTCACCGTTGCCTAATACAATATGTTCAAACTCTCCGTTTTGGGGGGTATATCTGTTCAGCCCTCCATCGTCAGATGCAATCCATATATTATGGTCGCCATCCTCACAGAACCGGCTGATTATATTGCCTTTCAGCGAGTTGGCGTTTTTCAGGAAATGGAAAGACGAGAATCTGCCGTAGGCAGGCGACACGTAGTTAAGACCCGAATAGAACGTGCCTATCCAAATGCCTCCCTCACTGTCGGTGAGGATGGGGTAGACAAATGAGCCGGAGATCGGTGACGGTGATTTAGAGAGTTTGGAATATGTTATACTACTGTTGTTTTTTACATCCAGCCATATCATGCCGTTATCACATCCAATGAGAAGCACCCCAGGGATATATTGTGTGATAGAGTGAATATGCAGCGCCTGGTCTTTGTGCCCGGGGCCGAGACATTTTGCCTTCACACTGCCGCTGCGGTCGAATGCCACAAGGCCGTTGTTCCACGTGCCAAGCCAGAGCGTTCCGTCATCAGTCTCTGCCATACAATATGCCAGCGGCGACCATTTCCCGTCAAGTTTGTAGACATTAAACCGTCTGGTTGCCTTATCGTAGAGAAAAAGTCCGTTGTCGTTCCATGCCGTCAGTGCCCATATCTGGTTTGAGCTGTCGACGAAAACCTGCGCCACACGGTTGTTTTTGCAGACGCTGATTTTCCTGACGGTTCCATTATCAGTGGAATAATGAAACACGCCGTGTCCCATTGTGGATATCCACACGTTGCTGTCTCTGTCCAAGGCAAGTGATGTGACACTTATATTTTTTTCTCTTCCACTTTTGTCTTTTGCGTTATCCTCCAACATCAGGCGATGAGTAGTCTCGGTCTTGTAGTCGAGCACAAACGCTCCGTCGCCAGTGCCAATCAGCAGACTGTCACCCATGTCCAATAGGGCATATACCGACTGTAGCGACTTGTCTGCCGATGTCTGGAAACTGCGCATGGATATGCCGTCGAAGCGTTTCAGTCCGGCATCGGCGCCTATCCAGATAAAGCCATACTTGTCCTGCGCCAATGCCCTTATCGCATTACGCCACAAACCGTCGTAGTCAGAATAGTGTCTGAATGCCAGCTCCTGTCCTGTTGCCGCCAAAGTCATCAGCAGCGAAATTATTAATGCCCGTAGTTTCATATATATTGTTGTAGGGCCGCTATATATAGCGGCCGAAATTGGCCGAGGTAATTATTACGATTTGGTGGTTTGTTGCGGCGGTTTGCTTGCGGCCGTTATACATAACGGCCCTACAGAGTCTTCTTCACTTTAATCACAAATCCTCCACCGCTTGCCATTCTCACAGGCATCACGGTTGTTGCGTCAACGTCTGTTTCCTCACGCTTGTAGTCCTCGGCGTTGTGGTCGGCATTCACACCGTCACGGAAAATAGTGGCGTGGTATTTTTTGCCTTTTTCAAGGAAGTCAAACCTTAGGTTCAGTGTGCGGCTGTCCCAGTTTGTCTGACCTGCCACATACCAGTTGCCGTCTTTCTCACGGGCCGTCACAATGTATTTGCCCATTTCGCCCTGTGGAATTATTGTGCGGTCGAAAACAGTTGGCAGCGATGATATCATATCCACACATTCCTGTTCCTTCTCGTAGTTGGTCGGAGTGTCGCAAAGCATGGTGAATGGCGAGTCGTGTACCACGTAACATGCCAGTTGGTGGCATCTTGTGCCCATGCTTATGGGGGCTGTGTAAATTGCGCGCCAGTTGTCCTTTGTTCCGTTTCTCATTGCGCCTGGGGTGAAATCCACCCTGCCTGCCATCATGCGGATGTAGGGGAATGTTACGTCGTAGAGCGGCATGTCGCTGCCCAGTTCTGTCCATCGTGCCTCCTCCCT